>DATFYA010000133.1 GCA_035315345.1 Candidatus Methylomirabilota bacterium | reverse complement strand
CGAGGCTAAGTGGCGACGTCCGTCCGCCGTGGAAAACGTACAATCCGCCTCCCCCAACGAGGACCATCGGGCACGGTATAATCCGGCGACCGCAGCCCGCGATCCTGCACCGCCGCCGCAGCACACAGAGGATCCGATGGCCAGACGAATCGCGCCGCGACTGGTTCGGGACGTCATGTCGTCCCGGCCCCGGACCGTCGGACCGAAGATGCCGGTGCGCGAGCTCCAGAATCTCTTCGTCTCGCACAACTTCAACGCGTTTCCGGTCGTCGACGACGCGGGAGCCCTCCTCGGCATCGTCACCAAGCTCGACCTCCTGCGAATCTTTCGCCACGACCGCGCGCGTCTGCGACCCAGTCTGGCCGAGCTGTGGGCCAAGCACGTCGAGGACATCATGAGGCGCTCGGTGGTGACGCTCGGACCGCGCGATCCGGTCACGAAGGCGATCGATCAAATGCTCGCATCCCGACTTCGCAGTCTCCCGGTGGTCGAGCGGCACGCGGGAAAGAACTTGCTGGTCGGGATCGTCAGCCGCGGAGACGTGCTCAAATCGCTCCGCTTCGAGAACGAGAAGGCCGACTGACGTGTCCGCCTCGTGGCGTCACGCCCCGGCGTGGACCGCGGTGGTCGTCGCCCTCACCGCCTTCGTGACATCCCTGGCGAGCTGGTTGACCGGCGGCGCGGCCATCGACGTCCCGTGGGCACCGACCCTCGGCCTGCGGTTGCACTTCACGCTGGACGGCCTCGGCGCGCTGTATTGCCTGCTGGCCAGCGGCGTCGGTCTCCTCGTCTTCGCCTACGCGGCGTCCTACATGCCGTGGCACCTCGAACACGAGGGCCAGTCCTGGAGAGAGCAATGGCGCTTCTGGCCCTGGATGGTGTTGTTCATGATCGCGATGCTGGGGCTGGCCGTCGCGCAGGATCTCGTGCTGCTCTTCGTGCTGTTCGACGTGACCGCGATCTGTTCGTACTTTCTGATCGGCTTCGACCGTGACCGGCCGGAAGCGCGCGTGGCCGCGCTCATGGCCCTGGTCGTCACCGGGGTCACCGCCGTCGCGGTCCTGATCGCCGCCGTCCTCCTCTACACCGAGCACGGCACCGTGTCCATTCCGGCGCTGCTCGCACAGCCCGGCGGCGGGACGACCACGACCGTCGCCGCCGCACTCCTGGCCGTCGGGGCGCTGGCCAAGAGCGCCCAGGTGCCACTGCACTTCTGGTTGCCGCGGGCCATGGCGGCGCCGACCCCGGTCTCCGCCTACCTGCACTCGGCGGCGATGGTCGCGGCCGGCGTCCTCGTCATCGGCCGCGTGCATCCCCTCCTCGCGCGCAGCGAGGCGGTGCTCGACGCGCTGCTCGGGGTGGGGCTCGCCTCGATCCTGGTCGGCGGCGCGCTCGCGCTGGCCAAGGACGAGCTCAAGCAGGTCCTGGCCCACTCGACCATCTCCCAGTACGGCTATGTCCTGACGCTGTACGGGATCGGCGGTCCGGCCGGCGCCAGCGCCGCCGCGCTGTACGTGATCACCCACGGCATCGCCAAGAGCGCGCTCTTCATGACCGCCGGCGCGGTGACCATGGCCACCGGCGAGGATCGGCTCTCGCGGATCGGCGGCCTTCGTAAACAGATGCCCCTCCTGGCGACGGCCAGCGGGGTGGCCGCGGCCACGCTCGCCGCGCTGCCGCTCACGCTCGGATTCTTCAAGGACGAGTTGTTCTTCACGGCCGCCCTGGGCGCGGCGTGGCCGGTGAAGGTCGCGGCGGTGGGGGCGGCGGCTCTGACCTTCGCGTACATCGGCCGCTTCTGGACGGGCCTGTTCCTCGGCCCACCGCGCGGGACGACCCATCCTGTTCCCCGACTGCTCGTGGCGCCGATCGTCGTCCTCGCCGCCGTCGCGCTGTTCGGCGGCGTCCTCGTGGAGCCCTTCGCCCGTCTGGCCGCCGACGCCGCGAGCACGACCCACGGCGCCGCCGTCGCGCTGCGGCCGGCCTACCACCTCGATGCGCGTCCGGAGAACGTCATGGCGCTGGTGGCCTGGGCCCTCGGCGGCCTCGGCCTGGCCTTCCCTCGCGGGTGGCGGTCCACCGTGCGCGCGCTCGCGACGGCCGGCGATCGCCTGGGCCCACGCCGCGCCTACGGCGTGCTGCTCACGGCCCTCGATCACCTCTCGGGCGCGCTCCACCGGATGGAAGTGCGCGATCTGCGGAACAGCATCGCGGCGGTTCTCGTCCCGGGCGGCATGCTGGCCGCGCTCGGATTCGCGGCGACCCCGACCGCCGGAGCCTACGTGATCGGCCGGATCGCCCCCGGTGGTGACCTCATGATCGTCGCCCTGCTCGTGCTCGTCATGCTCGCCGCCCTCGCGGTCGCCGGGGCGCGCGCACACCTGCACCTGGTGCTCGCCCTCTCGGTGGTCGGCTTCGCCCTGGCCGCGGTCTACGCGTTCGTCGGGGCGCCCGACGTCGCCCTCGTCGCCGTCGTCGTCGACACCGTCACCTCGCTCGTGTTCGTGGCGGCGGTGGCCAGACTTCCGCGCGACCTCGCCCGCCCCGGCGGGGTGCCGCCGGCGCCGCGCTCCCGTCGGCGGTGGCGCGACCCGGTCGTGGGCGCGATCGGCGGCCTCGCGCTCTTCGCGGTGATCTGGGGATCCCTCTCGCGGCCGTCGGTTCACCAGGGCATCGCCGCCGAGCACATCCGCCTGGCCCCGGAGGCGCATGGCCAGGACGTGGTCACCGTGATCCTCGCCGACTTCCGTGGCCTCGACACCCTCGCCGAGATCACGGTGCTGGCCGTCGCGGTGGTCGGGGTGGCTACCCTGTTGCGACGCGGGAGGCTGTGGTGACGATCGCGGTGCGAGCGGTCGCCCGACTGTTGCTCGCCCCGAGTCTCGTGGTGGCGGTGGCGACCATGGTCAAGGGCTACGCGCACGTCGGCGACGGCTTCAGCGCCGGGGTGATCGTCGCGCTGGCCGTCTCGCTGCAATACGTCGCATTCGGCCGGCCCCGCGCCGAGGCCGCGTTGCCGTGTCTCCGTTTCGCCCCGCTCGTGGCCGGCACGGGCCTGCTCCTCGCGATCGCCGTCGGATTCTTCCCGATTCTGGGCGGCCGGCCCATCTTCACGCACTGGCCGCCGCCCGGTGTCCACCCGATGAGGATCGGGACCCTGGAGGTGCTGACCGCCTTCGTCTTCGACATCGGGGTCTTCCTGCTCGTCGTGGGCGCCCTCGTCGTTCTCGTGCATCAGCTGGCCGACGACGGGCCCGCGCCGCCATGAACCTCGTCGTGTCGCTCGCGGCGGCCGTGCTGTTCGGCGCCGGCGCGTACCTGCTGCTGAAGCGAGACCTCGTCCGTGTCGTCGTCGGGGTCTCCCTCATCTCCCAGTCGGCCATCCTCACCCTGCTCGCCTCCGCGCTCACTCGTGGGCAGGCACCGATCTACCCGTTGGCCGACGCGCCGGTCAGTGATCCGGTCGTGCAGTCCCTGGCCCTCACCGCGCTCGTCATCGGCCTGGCCGTGACCGCGCTGCTCCTCGTCGTCGTCGACCGCGTGTCCCACGCCTACTACACGATCACCCAGGACGACGTCGCGGCGACCGAGGCCGCGCGAGACGCCGAGCTCGAGCGCGCCGGCGCCGACGCCGAGGCCTTGACCGAGTGACGACGCTCGCGCTCGCCCTCTTGATCCCCTGGGCGTCCGGCGTCGTTCTCGTGGCGGTCGATGGACGGCGACCCCTCGTCGGGTGGCTGGCCGTCGGCGCGCTGACCGCTCAGATCGGCGCGCTCGCCGCCCTCGCGGTGCGCGTGTTCCCCGGACGCGGGGTGCATTTCGTGACCGGCGGGTGGCCCGCAGACGTCGGCATCGTGCTCCGAGCCGACAGCCTCGGCGTGGCGTTCGCGCTCGTCTCCGCGGTCATGCTGCTGGCCGCGGTCGCCCAGTCGGCTCTCGAGGGCATCCAGGAGCGCACCTTCCCCGGGCTCGTCGTTCTGCTCGCCACCGGGCTGAACGGGCTCTTTCTCACCGGCGACATCTTCAATTTCTACGTCTTCTTCGAGATCGCCATGACCGTGGCCTACGTGCTGACGACCTACGGTGGCGGCCGGCGCGAGCTGGGCGCCGCGCTCGTCTTCGCCGCCGTGAACCTGCTGGGGTCGTCCGTGTTCCTGCTCGCGATCGCAGGAGTCTATCGGGTGACCGCGACCCTCGCCATGGAGAGCATCGCGCTCCGGATGGCCGACGTGGAGCCCAACGCGGCCATTCTCATCGCGGTCGGATTCTTCATCGCGTTCGGCGTCAAGCTCGGCCTGTTCCCCTTCCACTTCTGGCTGCCCACCGTCTACACCGGCGCGCGCCCCGCGGTGGCCGCGATCCTGAGCGGCGCCCTCGCGAACATCGGCGCCTACGGCCTGATCCGATTCGGCGCGGGCCTCCTGCCGAACGAGCTCCAGCTCGGGGCCACCGCCCTCGTCCTGATCGGCGGCGCCTCCATCCTGTACGGGGGCGTGCTCGCGATCTCCCGGCGTGATCCCGCGGAGACGCTCGCCTATTCGTCGATCGGCCAGGTCGGCTACGTGCTCGTCGCCCTGGGCGTCGGCGGACCGGTCGGCCTGGCCGCCGCCGTGCTCTATGCGCTGGTCAACTCGCTCAACAAGACCATGCTGTTCCTCGCGGTGCGGATGCGGGGGGCCCTCATCAGCGGGGTCTTCCTGCTCGGCGCCTTGAGCGTGGCCGGCATGCCGCCTGCCGTCGGCTTTCTCGGCAAGCTGGCCCTCGTCCACACCGGAATCGCGGCCCGGAGCCCGGCCCTGGTGGGTCTGCTCGTCGCGGGCAGCGCCCTGTCGTTCGTCTACATGTTCCGGATGTACCAGCACGAGTTCTGGAGCCGCCCCCGCGCCGGTCACGCGAGCCCCTGGCCGCTTCAGCTCCTCCCCGCCATCCTGGCCCTGCTCGTGCTGGCGGGCGGCCTGTGGCCCGAACCGCTGCTCGCCCTCAGCCGGGGCGCCGCCGGCGTCCTGTCCAGAGGAGGCACCCGATGACTCGCTTCCTGCTCTCCACCGCCGCGCTCACGATCGCCTATCTGCTCGTCCTGACGAGCGTGGACCCCGGAGACGTGCTGGTCGGCGCCATCCTCTCCGCCGCGGTCGCCGCGGCGTCGACCGTCGCGCGGCCCACCGCGCGTCGCGGCCCCCCGCCGATACGGCGCCTGGCCGCGGCCCCCGCGTTTGTCCTCGGTACGCTCGCCGACATGGTGCGCGGCAACTGGCACGTCGCGCGCTACGTGCTCGGCTGCCGGCGCCTCGAGTCTCCCGGCATCGTGGCGATCCCGATGGGAGAGCGAAGCCCATCCGGCGTCGCGGCCTGGGGATACACCACCGCCATCTCTCCGGACGAGATCGTCCTCGAGGCCGACGACGAGCGCGGCGTGTTGCTCGTCCATCTCCTGGACGCCCGCGACGTGCCGGCGATCCGCGCCCGCCACGAGCGGACGTACCAGCGGCGCCAGCGCCGCGTCTTCCCCTAGCCGGCCATGCGCACGATCTTCGTCGGCGTCGTGCTGGTCTGGATGACCCTGCTGCTCGTGGGCGGCGGCTTGATGCTGCTCTGGTCGCGCGACATGCTCAAGCGCATCATCGTATCGGATCTCCTGGCTTCGATCGTCATCGCGCTGCTGGCGCTCCTTTCGTACTGGCGCGAGACGTCGTACTACCTCGACGCGGCCCTGGCCTTGGCGCTCCTCTCCTTCGTCTCGACGCTGGCCGCGGCCCGGCACCATGCGGAAGGAGGCCCATTCGGATGCTGACCGCCGTCCTCGACGTCCTTGCCGTCGTCTTGCTGGCGCTCGGGTCGATCACCATGACCATCAGCGTCTACGGGGTCCTTCGCATGCCCGACGTCTACACCCAGCTGCACGCCGCGGGCATGGCATCGGGACTGGGCGCCATCGCGATCCTGCTCGCGTCGATCGCCACCCGCGACGCCGCGACGATCACCGACGCCGCCCTCGTGATCGCCTTCCTCCTGCTGACCGCTCCGATCTCCGGGCACGCGATCGCGTGGGCGGCCTACCGCCGCCACCCCACGCGCCCCGCCGCGTCGCGGGAGCCCGGCCCTAGCGTGGAGTAGTCGCGGCTCCCCACCGCGCGACCGCCTTGCTCAATTCGCGCAGCCACAGCACCGAGCTGCCCACCGCCGCGCAGCGGAGCCAATCACCGGCGCTCAGACTCACGGTCGAGAACGCCTGCTGCAGGAATGGCACGTACACCACCGCGAGCTGCAGCGCCAGAGACAAGACGATCGCGCCCCACAGCCATGTGTTGGAGAACATCCCGACGAACGCGCTCTCTTCGTCGGACCGAGCGTTGAAGACGCTGAAGAGGGAAAAGAACAGCAGGGTGGTGAACGCCATGGTTTGCGCGTAGCGCATATCGCCCGCACCCTCGATCAGCCCACCGGGCAGGCTCCAGTCCAGGACGAGCAGCGTCCCCGCCGCCATGACGACGCCGCCGAAGACGATGCCCCTCCACATGCGGCCGGTGATGGCGCCCTCGCCCCGCCCGCGCGGCGGATCGCGCATCACGCTCTCGTCCACCGGATCGACGCCGAGCGCGAGCGCGGGGGCGCCGTCGGACACCAGGTTGATCCAGAGGATGTGCGTCGCCAGCAGCGGCAGCACGATGCCGCCCTCCTGCACCGCCTTCAGCCCGATCCGGTCGGCGAGCAGCACCCCGAAGAACATCGTCATGACCTCTCCGAGATTCGACGACAGGAGGTACCGCAGGAACTTGCGGATGTTCGCGAAGATCGCCCGACCGACCTCGACCGCGGCGACGATGGACGAGAAGTTGTCGTCCGCAAGCACCATGTCGGCGGCTTCCTTGGCCACGTCGGTGCCGGAGATGCCCATGGCCACCCCGATGTCGGCGGTCTTCAAGGCGGGCGCATCGTTGACCCCGTCGCCCGTCATCGCCACGGTGGCGCCTTGACGCTGCAGCGCCCGGACGATCCGGAGCTTGTGCTCGGGGTTGACCCGCGCGTACACGGACACCTCCCGGACCGTGCGGTCCAGCGCCTCGTCGGACATTCGCTCGAGCACCGGGCCCACGACGGTTCGGCCGTCGGTCGCGATACCGAGCTCGGCCGCGATGACCGCCGCGGTCTTCGGATGATCGCCGGTGATCATGATCGGACGGATGCCGGCGCCCTTGGCCCGGGCCACCGCCGCCTTGGCCTCCTCGCGCGGGGGGTCGATCATGCCGATCAGCCCCAGGAACACGAGGTCGTGCTCGACCCGCTCATCGAGCCGGTCGCGCGCGGCTCCCTCCCTGGGCAGAGACCGGAAGGCGACCGCGAGCGTGCGCAGCGCCTGGCCGGCCAGCTCCTCGTTGGTTCCCGCGATCTCCGCGCGACGCTCGGCGGTGAGCGGCCGGGTCGCCTCCCCGACCAGCTCCGCCGAGCAGCGCGCGAGCAGGACGTCCGGCGCGCCCTTGGTGAAAGCCAGGAGTCGCTCCTGCCCCTCCGCGTCGGTGTGGATCGTGCTCATCAGCTTGCGCTCGGACGAGAACGGCACTTCGCCCACGCGCTCGTAGCGCGCATCCAGCGCCTCGTCCTCCAGGCCGGCCTTGCGCGCGGCCACGATGAGCGCGCCCTCCGTCGGGTCGCCCTGCACGGTCCAGCGCCCGCCGTCTTCCTGCAGCACCGCGTTGTTGGCGCGGTCGGCGGCGGAGAGCGTGCGGGCGATCTCGAGCCGCCCGGCGCCCTCGATCGCGCCACCGCCGTGTCGACGCACCGCGCCCCGGGGCTCGTATCCCGTGCCCTCGAAATCGACGCGCCCGCTCGCGGTCACCACCGCGCGCACCGTCATCTCGTTCTTCGTGAGCGTGCCCGTCTTGTCGGAGGCGATCACGGTCGCGGAGCCGAGCGTTTCGACCGCCGACAGATGGCGCACGATGGCGTTGCGCTTCGCCATCCGCTGCACGCCGAGGGAGAGGACGGCGGTCACGACGGCGGGCAAGCCCTCCGGCACCGCGGCCACCGCG
>DATFYA010000132.1 GCA_035315345.1 Candidatus Methylomirabilota bacterium | reverse complement strand
GCTTGCTCGATGCAGTTCTCCAGCTGCCGCACGTTGCCCGGCCACTCCGCCCCCACCAGCAGCTCCAGCGCCCCCGCCGTCAGCCGTGGCACCCGCTTGTGGTGCGCCGCCGCAAACTTCCGCAGAAAATGCTCCACCAACACCGCAATGTCCCCCCGCCGCGCCCGCAGCGGCGGCACCTCCAGCATCACCACCGCGATCCGATAGTACAAATCCTCCCGAAACTGCCCCTCCCGCACCGCCCGCCGCAAATCCTTGTTCGACGCCGTGATCAGCCGGATGTCCGTCCGCGTCGGCTTGCTCCCCCCCACCTTCACGAACTCCCGCGTCTGAATCACCCGCAGCAGCTTCGCCTGCAACGGCAGGCTCAGCTCACTGATCTCGTCGATGAACAGCGTCCCCGTGTGCGCCAGCGCGAAAAACCCCGTCCGATGCTCCACCGCCCCCGTGAAGCTCCCCCGCACGTGCCCAAACAGGTGGCTCTCCATCAGCCCCTCCGGAATCGCCGTGCAGTCCAGCGTCACCAGCGGCCGCTCCCACCGCGCACTCTGCGCGTGAATCGCCCGCGCGATCAGCTCCTTGCCCGTCCCCGACTCCCCCCATATGCACACGTTCGCGTCGCCCGGCGCCACCTTCTCGATCTTCGCCAGCACCTCGCCCAGCGCCCCCGACTGCCCCACCAGCCCGTGCGCCCCCGGCCCCCGACTCGCCCCCCGCGGCCCCAGCCCCAACCGGCGCACCACCCGCTCCAGCGCCGCCACCAGCTCCGTCTCGCCCCCCGGCCGCTCCACCCACTGCACGCCCGGCAGCGCCGGCCCCGCCCCCGCGGCCCCCTCGTCCCCCAGCACCACCACCGGACTGTCCGGCCCCAGCCCCAGCCCCCGCAGCCGCTGCCCCACTTCCCACGCCGTCAGCGGCGCCTGCAGGTTCACCACCGTCAACGCCGGCCGCCCATGCGCCTGCACCGCCAGCTCCATCTCGTGCAACGACCCGATGAAGTGCGGCTGCCAGCCGTTCAGACTCGCTAGCCCACGGACTGGAGCCGAGAGCTCCATGGTCTCGTCAAGCACTAGAACATTCACAGGTTTGCACTCCTCGAAGGATTTGCGTTCCACGCAAGCGGACCACGCAACGCTCGTGCCACCGGGAGACTGCAACATTGGCAGGTTCTTATAAAACATCGAGGGATGACCGACGCCAAAAGCTGGTGGGGGATGGTCCAAATCTTGTCACCTGATTCGAGGACGCGCTTCCTTATAACGTCGATGGTTCCACACGACGGTCCCGAGCAACAGCAGGTTCAGCCCGACGAGCGCGACCGTGCCCGGCTCTGGCGCCGGATGCGGCGCGACGGGATCGCCGGGGCTGAGCACGAGCACCACGGGTGAAGCAAGATCCGGCGCTTCTCCACCGAACGGAAGACCTCCCAGCGCGGTGGGGAGACCATGATGCCGGCTGCCGACGCCTCCGCCACCTCCGCTCGGCCACGGGCCGGCGTTACCCTGGCCGCCGCCGGCGAGTGGCCAGGAGTCGAATGGTCCGGCGGTCGACGACCCCGCAGTCGATGACGGAGACGGATCTGGATCACCCGATTTGCCATCGGTCGGCCCGATTCCGCTGGTGAGCAGGCCCGACGGTGGCTCGTCGGCGCTCAGCAATCCGGACAGCGAATCGGCAGAGCCCGGCTCAGGAATGCCTGGGATGTTTCCGGCCTCGGGCGTGATCATCGTCAGATTCTGCGGAGCCAGTCCTTCGTGCGAGCCGGCAGAGCCATGGGCGGTGCCGGACACCTCATTTAGCAGCGCCTCCCAGACTTCGCTCGGAATGCCGGCCAACGCCGCCGGGTCTCGCAGATCCTTCTGGGGGCCCGCCGTGAGCGTCGCCGCCCACGGAAGCGCGCCGAGCCCACCGCGCAGCGGCCACAGGTAGAGCGGCAGCAGGATCAGCAGGAGGATCAGCACCCCGATCACGAACTTCCAGCCGCGACCGGCGGGCAAACTGGCGGCGTCCGAGGATGACGACATGGCTCACCTTGCAGAGCGAAGCCCATGCCATTGCTTGACGTGAAAATTCACTAGCAGAATTAAATAGTTGTCGTCGCCTCAGATGCGCCGGCATGAATTGCGTGGAAATTCGCGCGGTGCGTGTGGTGATCATGGTTCTATTCAGGGCAGCCAACTACCCAGCCATTGCGTCCGCGGCCGGCGGACCCTAGGATGCCGCCATGAAGATCACCACGATCGACACCGCCATCCTCAAGATCCCCACCCGCAAGCCCATCGCCCTCGATTTCCCGTACCACAGCCTCGTGGTGGCCCACGTCCACACCGACGAGGGCGTCACCGGCTTCGGTTACACGCTGGCCTTCGGGGGCGGCGGCGTGGAGTCGATCCAGGCCTATCTCCGCACGCGGCTCGCGCCGCTGCTCACCGGTCAGGATCCGGTGATGGTCGAGCGCCTGTGGGAACGGATGTATCGCGCGGATCGCGGCATCAAGCGCCAGGGCATCGCGGCCTACGCGCTCAGCGCACTCGACATCGCGCTCTGGGACATCGTGGGCAAGGCGGCGGGGCTGCCGCTGTACAAGCTCTGGGGCGCGGTGACGGATCGCGTCCCCGCGTACGGCAGCGGCGGCTGGCCGAGCTACGCGCTGGCCGACCTGATCGGGGAAGCGCAGTCCTACGTCGCGCGCGGCTGCCGCTACTACAAGATGAAGATCCACGACCCGGATCCGCGGGTGAATCGCGAGCGGGTGGCCGCGGTGAAGCAGGCGGTCGGCGACGGCGTGCGCATGATGGTCGACGTCAATCAGAAGCTCGACGTGCTGGGCAACCTGCGGCAGGCACGCCTGCTCGAGGACCTCGATCTCGTGTGGTACGAGGAGCCGGTGCTGGCCGACGACCTGGCCGCGTGCGCGGAGGTCGCGCGCGGCATCAACATTCCGGTCGCGACCGGCGAGAACAACTACACGCGCTTCGAGTTCCGCGATCTCATCGATCGCCGCGCCGCCCGCTATCTGATGCCCGACATCTGCCGGGCCAACGGCTTCAGCGAGACCCTCAAGATCGCGCGCCTCGCCGCCGCCCACCAGGTGGCGGTCTCGCCCCACGTGGTGCACGAGCTGTCGCTGCAGGTCTCGGGGGCCATCAGCAACGGCTTCCTGGTCGAGTGGATCGACTGGGTGCCGGAGGATCTGTTCGCCGAGCTGCCCGTGATGGACAAGGGAGACTTCCTCGTTCCGAATCGCCCCGGGCACGGCATGAGCCTGGCGCCCGGGGCCGAGCGCAAGTACCGCGTCGAGTGAGCGGCGCCTCGGTCAGAACACCGCGAGCGGATTGGCGGGCGAGCCGGTGCCGCCGACCACCACGAGGGGGGCCACCACCAGCATGAAGTCGTCCCGCTGCTCCTCGGTGGCGACGTGACTCAGGGGCTCGAGCAGCGCGTTGTCCACCAGCGCGACGCCGTAGGCGAACAGCGCGGCGTGCACTGCCCAGGGCACGTCGTAACCCACCGGCAGGTGGTCCAGCATGTCCCACACCAGCACGCTGACGTCGTGGTCCCGCAGGAACTCGAGGCACGAGACGTGAAGTCCCGGCCGCTCCGTAGGGCCCGGCCCGAAGGGCCGCCCGTACGGGCGGTCGCCGTTGGCGGCCTGCCACGCCTCGCGACCGGAATACACGCAGACCGCATCGCCCGGCTCCAGCGCGATGCCCCGCGCGCGCACGATGTCCTCCAGCTCCCAGCCGTGAACCGGACGGTCCCAGGTGACGGAAGGGACGCCGCGATGCCGGGGCACGTCGAGCAATACGCCGCGCGTGATGATGCCCTCGGCCCAGTGCTCCACCGAGCCGAAGGTCGCCCCATCGAACGTGATCTCCTTCTTCGGATCCCGCCCGTTCCACATCGCCTCGTCGTCCCAGGTGTGGCAGAGCGCGTCGATGTGCGTCGAGGCAATGCCGTGATAGAAGATGCCGTAGTAGTCGGCCGCGAAGCCGCCCGTGCCGCGCGGGAGGGTCCGCATGTAGTGATGCGCCGGCAGCGCATTGTTCGGGCCGGGCTCCTTCGGGAAGGGGCGGCTCAGCGACACGCTCCGGCCCGTGCGCACGAGTCGAGCGGCCGCCGCCCGGCGGGCCGGCGTGATCAGGTTGAGGGCGCCGATTTGATCGTCCTTCCCCCATCGACCCCAGTTGCGGCGATCGCGGATCAATGCGCGGACTTCCTGTTCGGTCGGCAGCGGGCGCTCTGGCATGAAGGGATCCTCCGAGAGCGGGACTCTACCGTCCCGGCCCCGCCGGCGCAACTCATGACGCGCCGCGCTAGGACGTTGACTGGTCGGTGGCCGTGTGTCATGGTGGGCGCCCTCGCGCTTTCGGGCCCAGCGCGCGGGCGGGCGGCGATGATGTCGGAGTCGCGGCCGGAAGGTGACGGGGTAGCGGCTATGTTGGGTAACACATTATCCAGTAGTGTTGAAATCCTCACCCTGCAGTTCTCGCATGCCTGGGCTCAACCCACCGGTTTCGCTCAACTGTCGTGGCTGGTATGTGCCTTGCGACCACCCGGACCGGGGTAAAGGTCCCCCAAAGGAGAAGACCGTGAAGAAATTCATCATCCACTGCTCGGCGGCCATCCTGATGTTGCTGATCGCGGCGAGCCTGTGCCCGGCCGCGGAAGACATGGGGATCATCACCGGGAGCGACAAGGGCACCTACTACCAGTTCGGGCTCGACCTGCAGCGGTTGATGAAGCCCACCGGCGTGAATCTCACGGTGCACACATCGAAGGGCTCCATCGAGAACGTGTTCGCGGTCTATCAGCGGCCGGGCGTCCAGCTCGGTATCGTGCAGTCCGACGTGCTGGCCTTCGTGGCCCGCGTGCAGTCCGATCCGGTCCTGAGCCGCATCGCCAAGAAGACCCGCATGGTGTTCCCGCTCTACAACGAGGAGGTCCACCTCCTCGCCCGTCGCGGCATTCGCGACTTCGACGATCTCACCGGCAGGCGCGTGGCGGTCGGCCGCGACGGCAGCGGCACCTACCTCACCGCGCGGCTCCTGTTCAAGCTCTCCGAGGTGGCCCCGAGCGAGATGGTGCCCATCGACACCGGCGAGGCCCTGGCCGAGCTGAAAGCCGGGCGCATCGACGCGATGTTCTACGTCGCGGGCTACCCGGTGAAGCTCTTGAAGGAGGACGTCACGGAGCAGGACGGCCTGGAGCTGATCCCGATCACCAACAAGAGCATCACCGAGTTCTATCCGCGCGCCGACATCCCGGGCGACGTCTATCCGTGGCAGAAGACGCCGGTCAACAGCGTGGCGGTCAAGGCGGTGCTCGTCTCCTTCGACTTCCGCCGGAAGGATTGCGACAACGTCGGCCGCTTCGCCCAGACCATATCGCGGCAGATGAGCTGGCTCACCCAGAACGGCCACGCCAAGTGGAAGGCGGTCGACCTGAACTATCCGCTCAAGGGCTGGGAGCAGTACGACTGCGTGCGGAAGTACGTGGGCACCTCCGTTCCGGGCACCGCGGCCGCGCCGGCCAAGGCCAATCCGAACGAGAACCCGGTATTCAATGCCATCAAAGGGCTTCTCGACGAATAAGCGCGCCCTGACGCTGTGGATCGCCGCCGGGGGCCTCGCGCTCCTGGCCGCGGTCGTGTACGTGTGGCCGTTGGACCCGGCCGACTACGCCCCCGTGCCTCGCCGCGCTGAGCCCGACGGCGAGACGGTGGGCTGGGTGTCCAAGGTCGAGTCCAGCACGATCTACGTCAATTCCGGTCCCTTCGGCGGCGGGATCGTCCCCTTACTCGTTACCCGCAACACGCGCGTGACGGTGGGCTCCAAGGAAGGCTGGTTCGAGGACATCCGGCCGGGCGGCCAGGTGAAGGTCGCCTACGACGTGTTCGAGGGCCGCCGCATGGCTCGCACCGTCGAGCTGCTGGTCGATGAGGGCGCCCGGCGAGTCACCGGGAGCCAGCCGCGACCCAAAGGTCCGACCGGGCCGGCCGTCACCGAGCGCGGGCCCGCCACGGCCAGGAGCGAGGCCGAGGAGCGGCCCGCCATCGTCGACAGGCCGGTCGAACCGGCGGCCGGGACTGCCGCCCCCAGCAAGCCGCCCGCCGCCCCGACCGAGAAGCCGAACGGGTCGTCACCGGCGCGTGAGGTCCGGGCCGCCGCGAAGCCCGAGCCCGCGCGCACCCCGGCGGCGGAGCCGGAGCGAAGCCGAACCCCGGCCACCGCAGCGCGCAGCGGCGGCTCCGCGCACGAGACGGCTCGCCCACTCGAGCCGTCGCCGCCATCCGCGGCCGCGATCCCGACGACGTTGCGGTCATCCGAGCCCCGGCGGGGCCCCGAGGGCGGCGGAATAGCGGACGGCTCGGACGCGGTCGACTGGCTGTTGAAGCAGCGCAACTAGGCGGGGCCGGTCCCGGACCTTCGCCGTCTCGACCGAAGCTCAGGCGCTCCAGTCCGGGTAGGTCTGCGGCGAGAGCTGATCCGCGCCCCGCCCGGCACGGTCCGACTTCGCCATGCGCGGCCACATGCGGTCGCCGGCGGCCTGCAGGGCGGACAGGATCGCGCGCTCGTCGGCCGCCAGCACGCGGCCGCCGTCCACGACCATGCGTCCGTTGACGTACACCCGGTCCACGTCCTCGTCGGTGGCGTTGTAGACGAGGTTCTTGATCGGATCGCGCAGCGGCGTCATGCGCCACGAGGCGCCCTTCCAGAGCACGAGGTCGGCCTTGGTCCCGGGGGCGATGCGCCCCAGGTCGTCGCGGCCGAGGGCGCGGGCCCCTCCGAGCGTGGCCGCGTCGAACACGTGCGCGGCGGTGGTGGCCTCGGTGTTGCGCTCCACGATCTTCGAGCACACCGCGGCCCAGCGCATCGCCTCGATCACGCTCTGCGGGTTCGTATCCGTGCCGAGCGACATGTTGACGCCGGCGGCGCGATAGCGGGCGAAGGACTCCATCAGCACCCCCCGGCGCGCGAACACCCAGACCGCGTGGGCCACCGAGCAGCCGGCCTCGGCCATGATGGTCACGTCACCCGCCGGATAGTTCGTCCACGAGGAGCCGCCGACGATGATGGCGTGCCCGAGGATGGTCCGAGGGCCGAGGACACCCAGGTCGCGCATCCACGCGATCGGCGTCTTGCCGTGGCGGGCCACCATCTCGTTGAACTCGACCACCGACTGGGCGGTGTGCACCTGGTAGGGCGCCCCGGCCTCCTCGGCGTGACGCCAGGCCTCCTGGAGTAGCGCGGGCGTGCAGGTGTCGATCTGCGCGGGCGAGAAGAAGCAGCGCACGAGCCCCCCGTGGGCGCCGTCGTGCCGGGCGTGGAACTCCACCGCGCGGCGGAGTCCCTGGCGGCCCTGCTCCTCGTTCCACTCCCACTCCACGCGCTTGCCGTCGCGCGTGAGCCATCGGCCCGAGCGGAACGCCTGGCCCACGTACACGCGGAGACCGTAGTGAGCGGCGCGCTCGACCACGTACTCCCCGAGCGCGCCGATCTCCATCACGGTGGTGACGCCGCCGCGGAGCAATTCGGCCATGGAGAAGTCCACGCAGGCGCGGCCGCCCTCCTCGTCCTGCCCTTCGCTCCGCACCGGCAGCATCTCGAACAGGCCCGAGTACCAGAACTGCGGGCTGCCGCGATCCTCGATGAACGAGCGGTCGAGCGGCGAGCCGCCGATGTGGGCGTGAGTAGAGATCAGGCCCGGCGTCACGATACGGTCGCGCGCGTCCACCGTCTCGTCGACCGTGCCCTCGAAGCGCGACCCCACCGCGAGAATGTGGTCGCCCTCGAGCACCACGATCCCGTCCCGCAGGAGCCGATGGCCCCGGCCGTCGAAGGCCAGGACGTGACCGGCCCGGATGGCGGTGCGCTTCGTGTGACTCATGGGCGTGGGGGCCGAGCCTAGCCGCGCTCCCCGGACAAAGTCAAGGCACGGTAAGATGCGGCCATGCCCCTGCTCCGGCCGCGCCGTCTCGCCGCGGGCCAGACCATCGGCCTGGTCGCTCCGTCGTCGGCCCCCAACGAGCCCGAGCGCATCCGATTCGCCACCGAGACCATCGAGTCGCTCGGCTTCCGGGTGAAGCCGGGCGCGCACGTCTCGGATCGCGACGGCTATCTGGCCGGGACCGACGCGGGACGGGCCGCCGATCTCAACGCGATGTTCGCGGACGAGTCGGTGGACGCCATCTGGTGCGTGCGCGGCGGCTACGGCGCCTCGCGCCTGCTGCCCGCGCTCGATTTCACGCTCATGCAGCGAGCGCCCAAGGCGCTGATCGGCTACAGCGACATCACCGCGCTGCACATGGCCATCCAGCGACACGCCGGGCTGGTCACCTTCCACGGCCCCGTCGCCTTCCGGTCCTTCACGTCCTACACGGTGGACGCGCTGCGGTCAGCGCTGTGGGCGCCGGAGGCGCCGATCCGGCTCGCCGCGCCGCCGCCCTTCGAGAAGCGCGAGGGGCAGGTTGACTGGGACAACCGCGTGACCACGCTCGTGCCGGGTCGAGCCCGCGGACGGCTGCTCGGCGGCAACCTGTGCCTGATGTCGCACCTGGTCGGCACGCCCTATCTGCCCGACCTGCGGGGCGGCATCCTATTCCTGGAGGACGTCGAGGAGGCGTACTACCGCATCGACCGGATGCTCACCCAGCTCTGGCTGTCCGGTGCGCTCGCCGGTGTCGCGGGCGTCGCCTTCGGTAAGTTCACCCAGTGCGACCCCTCGCCGTTCTTCCTGCAGAACCGCCCGCTGGAGGAGATCCTGGCCGAGCGCTTCCGGGCCCTCGGAATTCCCGCGGTGAGCGGCCTGATGATCGGCCACGTCGACGATCAGGCCACCGTGCCGGTGGGCTGCCTGGCCGAGCTGGACGCCGACGCGGGGACCCTCACCCTGCTCGAGCCGGGAGTGACCTAGGGCCCCGACCGCTCGAGAGGCCCAAGCCGCCCAGCTCGCCGGATGTCGGAACGCCGTGGAAACGGCGGGCGTGCTGGTGGCGTCCTGGGAATGCTACGGGAGCGAGTGGAACCGGAGGAGGCGAAGCGGGGGACTACAGGGACGACGGGTCTTCGGGCTCTTGCTCTTCCTCGGGAGCGGGCGCGATCTCCTCGGGAGCCGGGGCCAGCAGCCAGCCGGCCACCTCGTACAGCGTAGTCGGATGCGGATCCCCGGTCGTGGCGAACAGGTCCTGCGCCTCGGTCAGGCTCATCACGCACACGTCGGAGGCCGGACGCCCTTCGCGCGCCTTGCGCATGAGCTGGGCCTGCTTGGGAGTCGTCACCAGCCACAGCATCGCGCCCGGCAGATAGTCGACCCGCACCGCCAGCACATCACCGTGCTCGAGGAGGCTCTCGTAGAACTCCCGACCGCGCCGGGACAGCGTCCGGTGGTGTCTCAGAACCTCCTGCAGGGTCACCACGCTCGGGGTCATCACGGCTTGTGACAGGCAGCAAACCGCGCGCCACGAAATGAGCCCCATGAATCCGAATAGTTACAGGACAGCTTCCCGAACGGGCTCGCGCGGGATTGTCACCGAGGGTGCCGCAGAATGCCAGCCACGAAAGCCGACGGAAAGCACGACGGCGCGGCCCAGGTCTGCCGAGCCGCAGGGTCCCTAGTCGGCCGACTTCGCGCGCCCGGAAGCGGGCGCGGGCTGTCGGAACAGGTAGCGGTTGACGGTGACCGTGGCCGCCACATACCCCGGCTCCACATGCTCGATGCGGCATCGGAGGATCGCGTGCAGCCGCGGGAGCGCGTGGAACGGGATCGCCGGGTAGGCATGATGCTCGGCGTGGTACGGCATGTTCCAGGCGAAGAGGCGGACGAGGGTCACGCTGAGCGTGGTCCGCGTGTTCTCCAGGCAATCCCGGGCGGCGCCGCAGCCGGTGTGCTCGGCGAGGAGATACGGACGGAGGAACGCCTGGCCAAGAATCCACGGGGCGATCCAGACCAGCAGAGCGACGGCAGTGCCGGACATCACCGATGCGGCGGCCGCCAGCGCATACCCGAGCAGGTAGAGGTGCGCCTCGATCACGAGCGGGCCGCGCTCCGACGGGGCCATCCATGGCCGGTCGGCGATACCGGCGGCGAGGCGCAGGATGTCGCCGACCCGACGGATCGCGTTCGGGATCCCGGTGAGCACGAGCACATAGGCGACCGGCGAGGCCGGCTTCGGAAAGTACAGCTCGGGATCCCGCGACGCATCCTGCGTGTGCCGGTGGTGCTCCCAGTGGTAGACGCGATAGTTCCGGTACGGCCAGAACGTGAGGAATCCGGCGAGGTGACCGACGAGCGCGTTCAGCCAGCGGGTCCGGAAGGCGGTCCGGTGCGCGCACTCGTGGAGCGCGCAGAACGCGAACACCAGCACGTAGGCGTGCGCGACGAGCACGGGCAGGGCCCACAGGCTGCCGCGGAGCCTCCAGAGCAGGGCTCCGGTCACCGCGAGCGCGCCGAAGTGCCAGACCGCGCGCCCGATGGCGGGCCCGTTCGAGCGAGTCATCAGACGCCGCAGATCCTCGCGGGGAACGTGGTCCGCGGTGAAGCGGACGAACGTCTCGTCGTCCATGACGGCGAGACCTAGCCGAGCTCCCGCCCGAGCACGGTCAGGAACGAGTCCTGGGCCAGCTTGCGGGCCACCGTTCCCGCGAACGAGCCGGCAGCCGCCCCGATCAGCGGATTGGTCTGGAACTGCGACACTCCCTGCGTGCCGATCTCGACGCCGCGCATCGCCGCCGACTCCGTCATGGCCGCGAAGCCCCGGAACCAGGAGAGGAACTTGGTCGCGATCGCCGCCTTCTCCGCTTCCTGGGTCTTCCGTGCCCGCAGCGAGTCGGTCACGCCGCGGAAACGCTCGTTCAGGTCGCGACCGCTGTCGTACGCGCTCTCGACGATGACGCGAATGATGTCACGGATGTAGTGCTCGGCGGTCGGCTTGGAGAAGAGGCCCTTGACCTGCTGGACTCCCGCGGCCGCCGCGGCCTCCACGCCGCCTGCGAGCGTCACCTTCGACAGCGCGCTCCCGATGTCCGACAGATGCACCGGGGCCACGACGCTCGCCCCGTCGACGGTTCGGTAGCCGGCCGGCTTGAAGAAATAGTCCAGCAGGCCCCGCTCGACGCTCCGCGGGATCTCGATGACGTTGGCCAGCCCGCTGCCCTGCGCGGCGTTGACGAGGGTGGCGAACGGGAGAACGGTCCCCATGTCGCCGCCGATGAACGGCTGCAGCCTGGTCCACTCGCCCACGCTCGCGAACACGTCGGTCCGTCCCGGCTTCACCGACACCGCGTCGATCCGCGCGAAGAGCGCATCGCCGGCCTTGCGGATGCTCGCGGTATCCGCGGCGGCGACGAGGCTGGCGATCTCGTCCTCGAGATCCATCTGCTTGAAGAAGGCCAGCCGACCGCGCAGCGCGGTGCGGATCTTGCCGAGCAGCTCGCCGGGCCCGGGCCCGTCGGGCACCGTCGGCACCGCGCTGCTCACGATGTCGAGCAGGAAGCCCAGGGTGACCCGGGGCGGCCCGTCACCGGGAGCCTCGAGCTGCGCGACGAGCGTGTCCCCCGGCGACAGGGCGATCTTGAAGATCTCGACCGGATTCCCGTTGGCCGTCTTGGCGAACACGTCCTTCAGGACCTGGCCCAGTCGATCGTGGATGAGAGCGGTCAGCGCGTTGGGCGTGCTCACCGTGGCACCTCCTGTCGTCCTGCGGGTCGGTGATCGACGAGAGATCTCGGGCGCCGACATCCGTCGGCCGAGAGCCAGAATGGCCCGCCGGCCCGAAACGGTCAAGCGACTTGGTGTGCCCACGACGCAATAAGGGCAGAAGACGGTTGACTGGCGCGCGGCGGTGATCGATTTTCGCAGGAGAACCGCATCCGGGGCGCGGGCCGGCGCGCTGGAGACGAAGGCGTCCGCGCGCCGGCGAGCGCGCGCGGAGGGGAAGGAGCCGACATGGAATTCGCGGGTTCGGGCAAGGCGCTATCGAGCGGCGGGATCGAGGCGGCGGCAGAGCGGCTCGGAGTGGACCCGGCGCGCATCTGGACCATCCTCCGCGTGGAGACCCGCGGCTGGGGATTCCTGTCCGACCGACGGCCGCAGATCCTGTTCGAGCGGCACTGGTTCCACAAGCAGACCAGCGGCGCGTTCAGCCAGCAGGCGCCCGATCTCAGCAGCGCCCGGGCGGGCGGCTACGGGCCCGGGGGCGCCCCGCAGTACGATCGGCTGATGCGGGCCATCACGCTGGACCGCCGTGCTGCCCTGCGGAGCACGTCGTGGGGTATCGGGCAGGTCATGGGCTTCCACGCCGAGTCGCTCGGCTATCCCGACGTCGAGACCATGGTGAAGGCCATGGTCGCCGACGAGGACGAGCAGCTGCGGGCGGTCGCCAGCTTCATCGTGGGCAAGGGCCTGCACCGGGCGCTCCAGCGCGAGGACTGGTCCGCCTTCGCGAAGGGATACAACGGCGCCGACTTCGCGAAGAACCACTACGACGAGAAGCTGCGCCACGAGCACGACGACCTCGTGGCCAACGGGCTGCCGGACCTGCGGCTCCGCAACGCCCAGATGCGCCTGCTGTTCCACGGACTCGACCCCGGCCCGATCGACGGCGAGCTGGGCAACCTCACGCGCGCCGCGCTGCGAAGCTTCCAGACGCAGGCCGGCCTGCCCGCCACCGGGGCGCTCGACGAGGCCACGCTCGCCCGGCTCGAGGCGTAGCGCATGGCGATCCCGCCGGCGATCCGGCACGTCGTCGTGCTGATGCTGGAGAACCAATCGTTCGATCGATTGCTCGGCTTCGTGCGGCTGGACGATGCGGCCCAGCGCCTCGACGGCCTGACCGGTGACGAGACGCTGCCGGTGACGGTCGGCGAGCCGGGCCGGATGATCCGCCTGGGGCGGGGCACCGCGCCGGCGCTCCACGTCACGGATCCGAATCCCGGGCATCAGTTCGAGGACATCGCGATGCAGGTCTTCGGGCGCGAGCACGTGCCCGATCCGCCCATCCCCACCATGGACGGGTTCCTCGCCAACTACGCGCGCCAGACCGATGACGACGACCGGCCGATCGGGCCCGACCGCGCGGCGACGGCCCTCGCCGGTCTCGACCCGGGCCTGGCCCCCGTCATCTCGACCCTCGCGCGACACTTCGTGGTCTGCGACCGCTGGTTCTCCTCGGTGCCCGGCCCCACGTGGCCGAATCGCTTCTTCGTTCACGCCGCGACCTCCAACGGCTACGTGGAGAGCCCGACCGACCTGCAGCAGCTGGCCGGCTTTCTGGGCAAGCGGTTCCGGATGCGGACGATCTTCGAGAACCTGATGGCGGCCGGACACACGTGGACGGTATACTTCGGCGATCACGCCCAGGCTTTCGGGATCAGCTCGCTGCACCGGTACGCGGATTCCAACTTCCGCCGCCTCGAGATGTTCGCCGCTGACGTGGCCGCGGACCGACTCCCCAGCTACGCGTTCCTGGAGCCCCCCTACATGGACGCGCCGGGCAATCCCGCGGCGGATCAGCATCCGCCCCATCATCTGCTCGACGGCGAGCGCCTGATCGCCCAGGTCTACGACACGCTGCGCGGCACCGAGGCGGTGTGGCGCAAGTCACTCCTGGTGCTGCTCTACGACGAGCACGGGGGCTACTTCGATCACGTGCCCCCGCCGGCGGCGATCCCCCCCGACGCGGCCTCGGCCACGAGCGAGAAGTTCCGCTTCGACCGGCTGGGCGTGCGGGTGCCCGCGGTGTTGATCTCGCCGTGGGTGCGCAAGGGGTGGGTGGATCATCAGGTCTACGATCACACTTCCCTGCTCGCCACCGTGAAGACCCTCTTCGGTCTGACCGGGTTCCTCACGCGACGGGACGCGGCGGCAAACGTGCTGAGCGACGCGAGCTTCCTGCCCGCTCCGCGGCTTCTCGACGACACGCCGGGGAACCTGACGCGCCTGGTCCCGGATCACGTGTCCACCCCATCCCGACCCGGGAGGCTCTCGGATCTCCAGCAGTCGCTCGTGGCGCTCCGCGCCGCCCTGCGCGCTGCTCGCGTGGGTGGTCCCGGTCTCGAGTCGGCGAGCGGTCCCCCGGCGCCGTAGCGCACGTCCTCGCACGCCAAGGAGCGTGACATGACCGATCGGATGTCTCGGCGACGTCGCCCGCGGTGGCTCGTGGCGCTGGCCATGCTGCTCGGCGGCTGCTTCGCCCAGGTGCAAGACCTGCCCCCGCTGACCGTGAAGCCCGCCTTCGCCCCCGTGCCCGAGGCCTCGCCCGACCTGCTCGTCGGGCTCGCGATCTCGGGCGGCGGCAGTCGCGCCGCCACCTTCGCGGCCGCCGTCCTGGAAGGGCTCGCCCGCATCCCGGTGAAGGACGCCGGCGGCCAGCGCAGCGTGCTGGAGCGCGTGCAGTACATCTCGAGCGTCTCCGGCGGCAGCCTCGCCACCGGCTACTTCGCGGCCCGCAAGCCGGGGCGCGCCGAGCCGATGCTGGGCAGCCAGGGGCGATTGTCGCCCACGTACGAGCGATTCTTCCGGGAGTACCGGGCCGCGATGCAGGACAACTTCGAGGCGGCCGCGGTCTGGCGTCAGCTGCTGCTCTTCCGCGCGTTCAATCCGACGAAGGCGGCGTATTCCTTCGCCGAGGTGTGGGACGAGCGCTTCCTGCACGGAATGACGTTCAGCCAGCTCTACGAGCGCGAGCGGGCCGGCGACAGCCCGCGGATCATCTTCAACGGGACCTCGTACAACTCGGGCCGCCGGTTCGCCCTCACCACCCTGCCCGCCGCCGACTTCGACTATGACTTCGTGGCCGGACTGCTCGAGGACCTGATCCGCCGATCGGACCGGGTGACCGCCGAGGGCAAGGCGATCATCCGCGCCAACCTGGAGCAAGCGCGCACCCAGTTCCTTCCCCTGACCTTCGAGCAGCTGGGCGCCGACCACCGCGAGCTCCCGATCTCCCTGGCCATGGTGTCCTCCGCGTCGTTTCCGCCCGCGGTGGGGCCGGTCACCTACGCGATCGACGGGCGGCCACCCTACGAGCACGTGGGCGACGGCGGCCTGTTCGACAACCTGGGCACCGAGTCGCTGGCCACCTTCTTCCTCAAGAAGATCCCGCGTGATTCGCCGAAGCGGGGCCTGATCATCGTCATCGACGCCGCGTTCCCGTTCGACGCCAATCAGGCGTTCCTCGACGGCAACCGGCGCGGGTTCCAGGTGTTCCGCAACGATCCCTCGCGCATCGTCGGCATCATGGAAGAGCGCGCCAACGCCTATCAGCTCATGCTGTGGGACGCCCTGCGCACCGAGGGCATCGTGCTGCCCGACTTCGCCAACCTGCGGGTCGAGGTGCTGCGTCACACCGAGCCGGACTGGGGCGTCTTCACGGATCTCCCGGAGGAGTGTCGGAGCGCCTTCACCGCCGACGTCACCGCCAAGGCGATCAAGGAGGCGGTGAGCCAGATCCCCACCCGCTTCCAGGTCTCCCCCTGCAACGCGGCCCTGATGAGCCAGGCCGCGCAGAAGGTGGTGGACCTGCACCGGCGGCGGATCGTGGAATTCCTGGAGCGGAGCCGCTGAGCGGCGCCCGCGCCTACTCGACGACCTGGTCGGCGCGGAACAGGACCGACTGCGGCACGGTCAGGCCGAGCGCCCGCGCGGTCCGCAGATTGATCACCAGCTCCACCTTGGTGGGCTCCTCCACCGGCAGATCGACGGGCTTCGCGCCCCGGAAGATCTTGTGCGCGAAGCTCGCGGCCTGGCGATACATCTGCTGTACAGCATCGGGAGCCCTTCGAACTGCAGATCGTAGGCGATCTGCGCGGCCCGCCGGGCCGCGTCCACGAAACCGACGTTGTAGCCGTGGACGAAGACGAGCGCCTCGGGCAGGACCCCGGTGCTCACCAGCTCGCGGACCCGGGCCACGAACTCGGCCCGCTCGAGCGAGACCGCCCCGAGGGCCAGCACGAACTTCTCGGGATCCTGGCGAAACTGCAGCTTCCACCACCGCGGCTTGTCGAGCGTCCCCTTGCGGTGATCGTCCGGGACGCTGACCTTGACGATCCCGAAGCTGAGCGCGGCCGGGTTCGCGCGATCGCCGGTGAAAAAGGGCGGCTGTCAAGGCTCGGCGGCCGGCGCGCGGTCGGTCGCGTAGAAAACGGGAATCTCGGAGCGCGGCTTCGCACGCGGGCCATTCGGAGCCCACGAGGGCGGGCAGGTCGGGCAGGATCTCCGCGAGCGACGCGATGAGCAGGTCAGCGTCGAGCATGCCGCCTCCCTTCCCGAGCGGCAGCCCGCGATGGCGGCGCGGCCACCATCGTCGACGACCGCCGGCGGTCAGATCGAGATTGCGCGCCCGCTCAGCGCGAGGTGAGCCGCTCGCGGGCCTCGTCGAGATCCGGCACGTTGCTGGCCGAGGCGGCCAGGAGCGGCGACTTGGTGACCTTCAGCGCGGCGGCCGCCGCCTCGTTCTCGGTGATCTTGGCCATCACCGCGTCGCGGGCTCGGTTGAAGTACTCGCGGTTGTTCGCGACGAACTCGCGCGAGGTGCGCAGACCGGTGAGGTAGCCGTTGATCTCCGGCACCACGTAGCGCGCCACCATGTCCCAGCTGCGCATCGTGTTCTCCGGGTTGGCCCAGTCGTGCACGAATCCAACCACGGTGCCGAATCCCCCGGAGCGCTCGAGGACCGACTTGATCCGCTCCACCAGATCGTCCGGGGTGCCGATGGTAGCGACCGCGCCGGGGGCGAAGGCGGTCTTGTCCACCGCCTCGTCGGGGTCGGTGAACGGACGCGCCCCCGGCCGCTGCAGCGTCGCGGTGATGTACTCGTTGTGGTGGCGGAGCAGGCCGTCGCGAGCCTCGGCCCGCGCCTTCTCGCGCGTCTCCGCCACGTGCCAGCTCAGCAGCACGCGCCAGTTCTTGCGGTCGACGGTCTGGCCGTGCTTGGCCGCCGCGTCTTCCGCGAAGCCCCACTGGGTGGGCAGCGCGTTGAGGCCCTCCTCGGAGAGCGATCCGATCGAGATGATGCCGATCCCGTGCTTGCCGGCGAGCGTCATGCCCGAGGGGCTGATCTGCGAGGCGACCGCGCACGGCATCTCCTCCTGCAGGGGCAGCAGCTGCAGCTTGGCGTCCTGCAGCGTGAACCAGTCCGACTTCATGGTGACGCGCTCGCCGCGGAACAGCCGACGGATGGCGCCGATGGCCTCGTCCTGGCGGTCGCGGAGGAGCATCGGGTCGATCGCGAGGGTGTGCGCGTCGGAGGCGAGGGCGCCCGGACCGGAGCCGAAGATGGCGCGACCGCCGGTCATGTGGTCCAGCTGGACCATGCGCTGGGCGACGTTGTACGGGTGGTGATAGGGCAGCGAGACGACGCCGGTGGCGAGCTTGATGCGCTTGGTCCGCTCGCCCGCCGCGGCCAGGAACATCTCGGGCGAGGCGATCATCTCCCAGCCGCTGGAATGGTGCTCCCCGCACCAGAACTCCTCGTACCCCAGCGTGTCCAGGTGCTGGACGAGGTCGAGGTCCCGGCGGAACTGCAGCATGGGATGCTCGCCGATCGGATGGTGGGGGGCGAGGAAGGCGCCGAAGTTCAGACGGGGCATGAGCGGATCTCCTGGTCGATCAGGGTGAGTGCCCCCCAACGGTACCATCGCTCGCCGAGCGTCGGCCACCTCGCCCGGGGCGCACCGGCCTCACGCCACCATCACCGCGCCCGCCGCGTCCCAGACCGCGGGCAGCCCGCCGGCCGCGATGAGCACCCGCGCGGTGTCCGACGGGCTCGGCTGGCAGCGGCCCCACTGGAAGTGCGGCAAGTCGCGCTGCTTCCACTCCCCGCCCCAGCGGCACCCGAACTTGGTGAACGACTCGGCGACCCGGGCGAACCACTCCTCGGGCTGGTCCCAGGCCTTCGACTTCGAGATCACGTCGACCGCCAGCCCGTACCCGTGCCAGCTCTGCAGGTTGGTGGGCGCGTTGGTCACCGGCTTGATGGGGGGCACGACGGTGCGGCCGCGCGCGTAGTAGAGCGCCTGCAGCTCCGGCGAGCGGTACGCCTCGTACACGTAGGCGTCCAGCCCGCGCGCCTGACAGTCGGCGATGGCGCGCTCCACCGCGACCCGGAAGACCGGGGCGAGCAGGGCAAGGTCGCGGCTCACCGTCGGTGCCGCGTCGGCCGTGCCCGCGCTCATATCACGCCCTGCTTGGGGTCGCCGTGGGCCCACTCGTGCGCGTGGATCGGCGGGACCGGCGCGGGAGCGGGCACGGTCGGGAGCGGCGCCGCCGCCGGCTCGCGGAGAATGTCCTCGGGGGCCTTCTCCTTCGGCTTCACCGTCGACCGGATCACCATCACCCGCTTGAGCACGTCGAACCAGAACGGGGCGCCCAGGGAGATCGCGAAGGCGGTCAGCAGCCAGCCCGGAACGTGATACGGCGCCTGACGCAGCACCGCGTCGCCGACGCAGGCGAGGCCGCACTCGTCGGTCCAGGCGGGCAGCGAGCGCGCCCACCCCACCGGGAAACCCAGGTCGTGGAGCTCGGCGCGCAGGGCCTTCACGTCGGCTCCGATCCGGCTGCCGTCGCGGGCCGCCGTCTCGGCCTCGGCCACGATCGCCTTGCGGAGCGAGTCGTCCTGCACCAGCGACTCGACCACGGTCAGCGTATCCGCGTTCACCGCGGCGGTCAGGGCCAGCCCCACCGCGAAGATGATCATCTGGGTGCGGCGCTTGTACCAGCCGGACACCCGCTCCATCGAGCTGTCGAACCACGTCTCGACGTTGGCCTGCGCGCGTCGGAGATCGCCGTGCGCGGTATCGATCGCGGTCAGCAGCGCGCGCTGCACCGGCGCGTTCGGGAGCCGGCCGACCGCGGCACGCAGCGAGTCGATCGAGAGGGGCGCGGCCCCGGCGGGCGCGCCGGTGCCGCTCGGCCCGCGGGCCACGATGTCCAGCAGGGCGACCGCGAAGCTCCCGGAGGGAATGTAGGAGGGCAGGTTCCGGCGGCTCGTCGACGGGTCGTACGCGCCCTTGAACAGGCCGAAGACGAGCGGGTGCTCGTAGAGCGCCTTCGTGAGCCCGGCTCCGCCCGGATCCTGGAGCAGCTCGCGGATGCCGGCCTCCAGATCCCCGGCGCGCGACTTCAGCTGCGACTCGATGGCCTCGCGGATCGACGAGGCGATGAGGCTCAGCAGCAGGTACATCAGCACCAGACCGATCGCGACCTCGAGCACTTGCGACCCAAACATGCTGACCTCCCCGTGGGCGGCCGGCGAGGCCGGCGGATCAGCCGAAGACGGGCAACGTGTCGGCCTTCACGTTCGCGGGCACGTAGTCGCCATCCTGACGGCGGTTGTCCTTCTCGTCGAGGATCGTCGCGCAGCGCTTCCCGATGCGGTGCACCAGGCTCGGATGCAGCAGCACCTTCGGAGCGACCCGCAGCGACTCGCCCCCGGGTCCGGTCACCGTCGGCCCGATCGCCCGCACCCCCTCGGGGATGAGCTTCCACTTCGCGCTGAGGTCCTTCCAGGCCCGATCGAACGAATCGTGCTGCGCGGGCAGCGCCTGGAGCGTCAGGTCCGGCGTGGGGCGCCGCGGGTCGATCACCAGGCCCCGGTCGGCGGCCTGGCGCATCATGAAGTCCCAGGTGATGTCGCCGACGCCCTTGTCGTGGTACCCCCCGCCGATGTCGGAGTGCACGCCCGGGAACCACACCTGCAGCACGCTCTGCCCCGCGATGGCCGCCGCGTTGGCCGCCTGGGTCCAGACCGCGGGTACGTAGGGCCCGCGCTTTTCGTCCACCGCGAGAGCCTGCACCGCGTTCTCCACCGTGTCGCCGAGCAGGGTGTCGTGGAAGCCCACGATCGGCTCGTTCACCCGCGCGACCGCCGGGATCGGCACCCCGAGCGCGCCCACCGTGTCGTAGACGCCGAGGAACTTGATCGTGACGGCGCCGTGGGTGGGCAGGCGGTCCACGTCAGTGCCGAGCCGGCCCACCGCGTCGCCCGCGGTGCTGACCAGCCAGCCCCGGATCCGATCGAGGTCCCAGCCGGACGGACGGGCCACCACGCGAGCCGAGGCGTGATCGATCATCACGTAGCGGTCCATGTAGGTCCGCCACACGGCCTTGACGCTCGGCTTGTCCAGCAAGCCCGCGGCCTTGATGAAGCCGCAGAGCGAGCGCGCGGTGTAGGCCCCGCGCGAGAAGCCGAACAAATAGATGTCGGTGCCCGGCGCGAAGTTGTGCCCGAGGAAGTGATAGGCATCGCGCACGTTGTCGGAGAGCCCGGCCCCGACCCCGCCGCCCAGCAGCCGGTCGAACCAGTGGGTGCCGACGCCGGCGTCGTAGAACAGCACG
>DATFYA010000131.1 GCA_035315345.1 Candidatus Methylomirabilota bacterium | reverse complement strand
GACGTCGGCCGTCTGCCGGCGCTGATCGGTGCGTCCATCGGCGCGCTGTCGCGGGGTCCCGTCTGGAGGCTCACCGGGCTCGTCTCGTCCGTGGCCGGCGTGGTCATCGCGTCGCTGATCGGCGTGGCATGGTACGGACTGGGCCGCACGATCCTCTCGCGCGTCGAGGAGGCGACCGGTTCCGGCTCGCTAGACCGCGACGTGGCGAGGGTGGCCGAGCGCATGCTGCTCGGCGCGGCCGGCTGGTCCATCAGCTGGTTCTTTCTCGGCTTCCTTTCTCTGTATCGCGTGCCGGCGGCGGTGGTCGCGCTGATCGTGGGGCTGGTCCTGGCCGCGCCCGGCGTCGCTCGCGCTCGGCCCGGTCTTCGCGCGACGCTCGGGACGAGCGGGTGGGCCGCTCTCACGCTCATCGTGACAGGACAGGCGCTGGCGCTCATCGTCGCCCTCGCGCCACCCACCGCGAAGGACACGCTGCTCTACCATCTCGCCCTGCCGAAGGCCTGGATCGCGGCCGGGCGGGCCGTCGAGGTGCCCTACAACATCGCGGGCTACTACCCCCTCGGCGTGGAAATGCACGCGGTGTGGGCCATGCTGCTCGGCGCTCCACTCGGTGCTCGCACGGCGGAGGCCGCCGCCGGCGCCACGATCTTCCTCTTCGCGCCGATCCTCACGGTCATCGTCTACGCCTGGGCCCGGGAGCGGGGCGCCTCACGCGGCTGGTCGGCCGCGGCGGCCGTGATGGTGGCGTGGATCCCGACCGTCTACGACGTGGCGGCGAGCGAGTACGTCGATCTCGCCATGACCGCCTACACCGCCATGGCCATTCGCGCCTTCGGACGATGGTGGGTCACCTTCGACGCGCGTCATCTCGCGTGGATCGTGGCCGGGGTCGCGGGGGCTCTGGCGATCAAGCTGAGCGCCGCCTTCCTGATCCTTCCCCTCGCGCTGCTCGGGCTGCTGAGGGTCCTGGGTGTGGGCGCCCCCCCATCGAGCGCGCGCCCATCGCCCGCGGCGGCGGCCGGCTCGATCGTGGGCGCGCTGGCCGCCGGGTGTGCTCTGGCGGCTCCCTGGTACGTGCGGAACTGGATCCGGACCGGCAGCCCGCTCTTTCCGTTCTACCTGCATCTCTGGCCGGCCCAGGCGGCCGGGTGGGACCTCGAGCGCTCACAGCTCTACGACACGTGGTTCTCGCTCTATGGCAACACGGTGACCCCGATCGACTACGTCCTCGCGCCCTTGCGCCTGGCGATCACCGCGCAGCCGGACCAGCCGGCCTACTTCGATGGAGTCCTCGGCATCGCCGTCGTCGCCGCCCTTCCGCTGCTCGCCTGGGCGCTCTGGACGCGTCGGCTCGACGTCGAGCTGCGGCTGGGACTCCTGCTCTCGGGCTGCCTCTTCGTCTTCTGGCTCTTCTCGAGCCAGCAGCTCCGGTACTTGCTGCCCGCGGTGCCGGCCCTCGCGGTCTCGACCGCGGTCGTCGGCAGCGCGCTCGACGGGCGCCTCTCGCGCACGCTGCGCTGGCTGGGGCTGGCCGCGGCGGCCCTCGGCCTTCCGGTGATCCTGGCCTGGTTCCTCACGCTCGATCCCCTGCGCGTCGTGCTGGGGGGTGAGACGCGGGAGGAATACCTGCGGCGACGCCTGGACTACTACGCCTACTACGAGCTGATCGATCGCGACCTGCCGCTCGACGCCAAGGTCTGGCTGATCGACATGCGACGCGACACCTACCACCTGAACCGACCGCACTTTTCCGACTTCATCTTCGAGGACTACACGCTCACCCGCTACGTCCGCGAGGCCTCGACGGTGGAGGACATCTGGGCGCGGGTGCGTGCCGACGGCATCACCCATCTGCTGGTCCGCCACGACGTGCTGCTGGACTACCGTCGCTCCCCGATCGTGGACGACCGGCGGTCGCGGGAGGAGAACCTGGCGAAGATGGCCCTGATGGCTGCCTTCTTCTCGGACGGCACGCGGCTCATCAAGGGCGATCAGAAGTTCTGGCTGATCGAGCTGCCGCGACGCCCGACCTGATCGCTCCGGTCAGTCGCCGCGGCGAGGCCGGTAGACCTCGGTCGCTCCGATGCGCTCCTCCACCACGTAGCGGCGCTCGATCGTCGTGAGCATCTCGTCGGTCCAGCGCGTCCGATGGAGCGGCACCTGCGGGATGCGGTACAGCAGGATCGCCGCGAAGGCCTGCCGCTCGAGGGAATCCAGGAAGGGGCGCTGGTCCCACCGCCCGGCGCGCGCGAGCTGGGTCATCTCGAACGGCTGGAAGTAGATCGGACGCCCGTCGAGCGGGAGCAAGCCGATGTCCTCGTCGGCCAGGACGACGCCACGGGCGTCGTGCACGATGCCGAGCAGGCGCTGCGCCGGCTCGCGCTCGGCGAGCCGGGCCTCGATGACGGGCCGGTAGGGCGAGGCCAGCACCATCAGCGACACGTCGAGCGCCAGAAGCAGCGCGATCGCAGCCTGTGCGATCCAGCGCGGCCGCTGCCAGGCCAGGAGAGCGCCCAGGGAGAGGCTCAGCGCGGCCCCCGCCTCCAGCAGGTAATTCACGTTGGAGCCCACCTTGCCGATGGTGAGCGCGGCGAGCAGACCGCCGACCAGGTAGGGCGCGATGAGTCGCCAGGACGGCACGGCCGACCAGCCGGCGGACACCGCGTACACGCCGGCGCCGATCAGGGCCAGCGGCATCAGCATCCACACGTCGGCGAGATACCGGAGGAGCGAGCCGGGGTCGTACGTGTTGAGATTGGCGGTGACGATGTCGAACCGAAAGCCACCGCCGCTGGCGAGGTCCAGGACCGCGAACACGGCCATGCCCAGCGCGACGATGGACGCGGCCAGGGTGAGCGCCCGGCGCCATCCGGCGCTTCGAGCGAGCCAGACGCAAGCCGCCAGCGGCGCCGCCACGCCGTAGGATTGCCGGGTGTAGATCGCGGCGGTGAGCAGCAGGGCCGCAATGGCCACCGTCCGGCGGCCGCGTGGGTACCGGGCACAGACGTACAGGCCGGCCAGGCTCAGGGCGAGGGCCAGCGCGTCGACCCGGTAGAGCAACGCCCAGTATGCCGCCGGCGCAAACGAGATGAGCAAGAGGCCGCCGATCGCGGAAGCGAACGGGTCACCGGTCAGCGATCTCAGGATCAAGCCGATGAGAATCGCGGCCGCGATCATGCTGAGGACCGACAGCAGGCGGCCATACCAGAACGCCGGCCCGGAGGCACGGGCGAGCGGGGCGAGCACCAAGGGGTAGACCGGAGGGTAGTTGCTCACGGTATAGGGCGGGGACGTCAGGTCGGGCCGGTAGATTCCTTCGAGATGCGCGAGGCGGACCGTTTGCTCCAGGAGCGGACCTTCCCCGTAGTCCAGCGGGTACGGGAAGATGACGCTGCGCCCGGCGTCCATCGCGAAGATTGCCGCGGCCGCGAGCAGCACCAGCAGGAGCAGGCCAGCGGGGAGCATGGGCGGCGATAGGCGCATGGTGTCGGACCGCGGCCAGTTATAGCACCTCGGCCCAGCGCGGTCGCCAAGACGCAACGACGGCGCCCGCCCGGAAGGTTCTTCCCTCCTCCGAGGCTTGCCGGAGGCCCGGAGTTTGGAATTGCCTCGACGACCGCATGTTATGATGCTCGTCAACGATGATCTCCAGGCTGGGTAACCCCTGGACGAGGGAGGTCGGCGGGTGAGTCTAGCCACGTTCCTCGAGCGCACCTGGAGCGGCCTCACCGGTCTCGTCCGGCCGCGTTCCGCGGCCTCGCTGTTCCGCCTGGCCGACCAATATCGCCACGAGGGCCGATACGAGGAAGCGGCCGATCTGATCGCGGAAGGCCTGCGCCTCGCGCCCAATATCTCGGTGGGACATCTCCTCGACGCCTACCTCCACGTCGTGTTTCGCGACATGCCCGCGGCCAAGGAATCGTTCCGGCGCGTGCTCGCGCTGGACCCGTATCATCCGCGCGCGCTGTTCGGGCTCGCGCGCATCGCGCTGGAGGAGGGCGACATCGAAGGTTGTCGGCCGTTCCTGGATCGAGCCATCCAGTACTTTCCGGACTTCCCCGAGGCCAAGGCGCTGCAGGAGATGGTCGCCACGTGGTCGGCGCCGGCGGTGGCCGCTCCGGCCGCCGTCGGCACGATCAGCACGGACCGACTCCGCCCGCCTCCGGGCGCGCGGGATCTCATCCTGACCCACACCGACGGCACGCTCGTGTTCGCGCAGGGCAGCGAGGAGCGTCAGCGGCAGCTCGCCCAGCACATGATCCAGGTCTATCGCATCGCCTCGGCCACGCTCGCGCGGGCCGGGCTCGGGCCGCTGCGACGCGGCGTCGTCGAAGGCGCCTCGGAGATGACCTTCCTGCGGAGTGACGGCGGCGTGATCCTGGGGGTCGCCCTGCCCCGCGACATCGACGTCGGAGCCGGGCTCGTGCAAGTGGGCCGGCTCTGGACCGATCTGAACATCAAGAGTTGACCATGGCCGAGGCCCAGATCCCGTCCGAGCCGACCGCTTCGCCGGAAGCGACCAGTCCACGAGGGTCGCGCGCGCAGGCATTCCGCGAAACCGTCTTCGAGCTGATCCGGCTCGATGGCGTCCGCGGTGGGCTCATCGTGACCCCGGACGGCCTCGTCATCACCGCCGAGCTGCCGCCGCGGTTCCCGGTGGAGGCGCTGGCCGCCCTCGCGGCGACCCTGGGCCGAGAGCTGGAGCTGGGGGCGACCCGGCTGGAGCGGGGCGCGTTCCGCACGGCGATGTTCTCGGCCGACGACGGGACGGTCTTCGTGGGAGGCAGCCCGGTCGGCTATCTCACGCTGGTAGCGGACCGAAACGTGAACGCGGAAGCGGTCCGGGCGGCCCTCGGCCGCGCCGTGGATCGCCTTCGCGGCACCTGGCGCAACGCGGGCGCCGCCTGACCGCGTACTAACCCAGCGTCACTCGGAGCACTTCCTCCACCGTCGTCACGCCGTCGATCACCTTCTGCAGCGCGTTCTGGCGAAGCGTCTTCATGCCCTGCGAGATGGCCACGCCCAGGATCTCGTTGGTGGTGGCGTTGCGCAGGATCATGTCGCGCAGCTCGGTGGTGGCCGGCATGACCTCGTAGATCGCGACTCGCCCCTTCATGCCGGTGAAGTTGCAGGTCTGGCAGCCCTTACCCTTGTAGAAGTTGATGGTGCCGAGCCCTTGCGGTATGTGGCCGTACGGCACCAGGCTCTCCTCGCTCGCCTCGTAGGGCTCCCGGCAGTCCCGGCACACCTTACGCCCCAGCCGCTGGGCCAGGATGAGCTGCAGTGACGAGGAGACCAGGAAGGGCGGGATGCCCATGTCGAGCAGTCGAGCCGGGGTGGACGGGCAATCGTTGGTGTGCAGCGTGGTGAGCACGAGGTGACCGGTGAGCGCGGCCCGGATACCGATCTGCGCGGTTTCGAGATCGCGGGTCTCACCGACCAGGATCACGTCCGGGTCCTGCCGCAGGAAGCTGCGCAGGCACGCCGCGAAGGTGCGGCCGATCTCGTCGTTGACCTGCACCTGGTTCACGCCCTTCAGGTTGTACTCGACCGGATCCTCGGCGGTCATGATGTTGATGTCCGGGGAGTTGATCGTGTGGATCGCGGAGTAGAGCGTGGTCGTCTTGCCGGAGCCGGTGGGCCCCGTGATCAGGATCATGCCGTACGGACTATGGATCGCCTTGGTGAACTGCTCGAGGCTCCACGGGTCGAACCCGAGGGCGCTGAGGTCGAGCTGCAGCGCCTCCTTGTCGAGGATCCGCATGACCGTCTTCTCGCCGAAGATGGTCGGCAGGGTCGAGACGCGAAAGTCGATCTCGCGCTGGTGATAGCGCAGCTTGATGCGCCCGTCCTGGGGCAGCCGGCGCTCCGCGATATCCAGCGTCGCCATGATCTTGACGCGCGAGGTCAGCGCGGCCTCCAGACGCTTGGGCGGCGTCATGATCTCGTGGAGGACACCGTCGATGCGGAACCGCACCCGGAACACCTTCTCGTAGGGCTCCAGATGGATGTCGGACGCCCCCCGTCGGATCGCGTCGGTGAGGATCATGTTGATGAGCCGGACGACCGGCGCCTCGTCGGCAGATTCTTTGAGGTCGAAGATGTCGGCCTTGCTGAAGGTCTCCTCGCCGCCTTCGACGACCTCGACGTCGGTGTCGGCCTCTTCCAGCTGGCTCATCATGTCCGTGACGTTGGCGCCGGTCTCGTAGAGGCGCTCGAAGGCCTTGCGAATCGCCGCCTCCGAGGCGACCACCGGCTGGATCTGCAACCCGGTCATGAAGCCGACGTCGTCCAGGGCGAACACATTCGTGGGATCCGCCATGGCCAGGGTCAGCGTGTTGCCCATGCGCTTGATGGGCAGCACCCCGTGCTTCTTGGCGATCTGCTCGGGCACGAGCTTGAGCACGTCGGGATCCGGGTCCACCTGGGCGACCGTGATGGCGGGGATCGCGTACTGCTTGGACAGGAACGAGACGAGGCTGTCCTCGGTAATGAAGTTCAGCCGCACCAGGATCGTTCCAAGCTTCTCGGCGCTGCCCTTCTGCTCGGCCAGCGCCTTCTGGAGCTGGTCGGTGCTGATCAGCTTTTCCGCGACCAGCCGATCGCCGAGACGCGACATACTGCCCTGTCGGCGCTCGCTCATCGACGTCCCCATCGACGGGGACGACGCCATGGGCATCGACGTCGGCGGGACGGCGCCGCGCCGACCGGCGCCACGGCCGTCCCCGTTGTCACCGGGGGGCGTGGCCAGCACCGGATCGGCCGCCGGAGCGATGCCCGCGGCCGCGCTCGGGATGACGCTGGCGGAGGGCCGGCCGCCGACCGTTCCGGCCAGCCGGGCGACGACGCGGGCGAGATTGTCCCGATCGGCGAGCTTGGTGTAGATCTCCTTGAGCGTCTCGAGCGCGCCCGTGTCGGACGGGTTGGCTTCCACGATCATCTCGCAGAGCCGGGCCGACTCGGAGAGCGACCGCTTCTCTTCAGGGGACAGCGAAGTCCTGTTCTCGATCTGGGCCATGGTCGTGATTGTCCGTCAGCTCAGGCCGGCCGCTCCCGGAGCGACGACTGAACCTCGTCTTTGTGAAGAGGGGTGGCCAGCACTCCGGTGCGGCGAGGCCGCGTACGGGTCTCGGCCAGGATGGCCCCGATGGCCGTGCCCGCCTCTTTTGCGAAGAGGCGGACCATGCCCACCGTGGTCCGACTGTCGAAGATGGCGAGCAGAATCGCCTGCTCGTCGACCGCGGCCACGTGGATGCTCTCCTTCACCCCCTGGTGGAAGAGCATCGTGAACTCCGTCTCGCCGAGGAGGCGGGCCATGGCCGCGGTGGAGCTGAAGGCCCCCGCCGCGAGGGCGGAGAGCGAGACGGTGTCGAGCGAGCGAGACGCGCCGCCGCGGGCGAGGAGCTGCCCGCTCCGGTCGATCAGGAGTGCCTCCATCGCGCCCGACTCGCCCAGGAAGTGCAGGAGCACGCCGTTGATCCGCTGCGCGTCCTCCTCGTGGATGGCCAGGTTGTCATGTTGACTCATTGAGCGCCCCCTGTTCTTGTCCAAAGCCCGCGACGAGCACCATGCGCGACACGGTGTTCAGCGTGTCGAATACCCCCTTGCCCTCCACCGCTACCGATTCGAAGTACGGGACCCGCCGGCTCCTCCGATTGAGCATGTACTCGAGATACTCGACCGGCGCGATGTTCGGCAGATCCCGCTTGTTGTACTGGATGACGTAGGGAATATCGTCCAGATTGTATCCGTATTCCTTCAGATTCTCTTCGAGGTTTCGGAAGCTTTCCACGTTCTCGCGCAGCCGATCCCACTGCGAGTCGGCCACGAACACGATGCCGTCCACGCCCCGGAGGACGAGCTTGCGGGTCATGTTGTAGTACACCTGACCCGGCACCGTATAGAGCTGGAACTTGGCCACGAAGTTCCGCACCGTCACCGCAGAGACGGGCAGGAAGTCGAAGAACAGCGTGCGATCGTCACCGGTCGCGAGCGAGACCATGTTTCCCCGGTTCACGTCCGGCAGCCCCCGATAGATGTACTGGAGATTCGCGGTCTTGCCGGCCACGCCGGTTCCGTAGTACACGACCTTGAAGCTGATCTCTTTCTGCGCGTAGTTGATGATGGACATCGCGCCGCCTCAGGCCTGCGCGAGCGCGGCGGTCACGCGCTCCAGTTGACGGTAGGCCAGGCCGGGCCGGCTCACCTCGCCGCCCGCCACCACGATGATGGACCGACCATGCGCGACCTCCTCCGGCTGAACCACCAGGAGCGTCCGACCGGATCGCAAGACCGCCGTCCGGAACACGGCTCCGGACCCCGCGGCTTTGCGCATGATCGCCTCGACGTCTTGCGCGAGCGCCCCGATTCCGGCCACGTCCGCGCCGGCCGGCAGGAAGAGGTAGAGGAGGCCTTCGCCGCCAATGTCGCGCAGGGCGGATGCGGTGACCCCGCCAAACGCGGTCAGGGACGAGGTGAGGGCCGCCACCCGTTCGGCGGAGGTCGCAGCGAGGCTCCGGCTGCCCGGCTGACCCTCGCCGATCGAGGCGCGGATCGCTCCGTCGCCGTGGTCGCCGGCGGCTCGCCGGCAGAGTATTTCGAGCAAGGCCAATCCTCCTCCCCGCGGCACCGCGGCCGCGAGCACTCGGCGATCACCCGGAGAGCCGACCGCGGTGAGCACCAGGGCCGTTTCCGGGCCACGGAACGTGATCTGATCGATCGACCAGGGCGCGAGCCGCTCGGTGAACAGGGGCAACGCCAGGCCCGCTCCGGCGACGGCGATTTCCGGTGCCACCCGGGGCGCCGACAGCGCATAGACGGTCACCCCCTCCGCAGACTGGCTGCTGACGTCGAACGAGGCGATCGGCGCGAGCAGGGTCACGATGCGCCGCGCCTCCTCAGGCTCCGTCATCCCGGAGGGGAGGGTGCCCGGTCCGGGCGCGGGGGATTCGATTGGACGCCAGCTGGGCTCGGCGCGATCAGAAACCACCGCCACCGCCGCCGGCGGTGTCACCACGATTGCCGGCTCGGACTCCGGCGATACGGCAGGCGGGTCCAACTGCATCACCGTGGCCGGGCCCGAAAGAGGCGGCTCCGGCCATTCGGCAGCCGAGATGCTGACCGGATCCGGCACGGGCTCGGAATCGAGCGGGACAACCTCGGGGGCGGAAGTCTCGTGGGCTCGGGGCGTCTCAACCACAGCCGGATGGGACGCGGGCTCCGCGGACAACGGCGTGACCGGCGGCTCCTCCGCCAGACGCTCAGTGGCCACGTTCGCCGGCGGCGGTGCTTCCACCGCCGGGGTTGGAATGACGTGGGCGGAGGCTAGCGGTTGTGGCTCCTCGACCGGCGCAGAGCCGCCGGGCTCCGCGAGAGGATCCACCTGTTCCGCCTTGGGTTTCTGAGGCGCCGGGTCGGCGATGGCCGGCTGGAACGGCGCCGGGAAGCTCTCGAGACCGTGCAGGTCGACGGCGGGACCTCCGACCATGAACAGATCGGGTGGGATCTGACCGATCACCTCGTCGAGCGGGAGCGTGATCCCGTTCGGGAGCCGGCCCATCATGTCGGGGTCGGAAACAGCGAGAGCTTCGCGCGGGAACTGTGACGCGACGGCGTCCCACTTCACGCGGATCAAACCCTCAGCGAGCTGGGACAGCACGAGGGATTGCGGCACCACCAGAGCGCGCGGCGTCCTCATCCGCTCCGCCACCTGGTCGAGCGGAACGTTGAAGGCGTCGGCCGGCAGCTCCGACGCGACCCGCGCAAACGAGATCGCGACGGCAGGCTCGTCGACGACCGGACTCGGCGTCGGCGGGCCGACGACCGGGGGCACAGACGCCTGGGCCGGCTCGGAGGGCGCCTGAACCTGGGTGGCCGTGGGAGTGGCCGGCGCGGCCTTGGGTGCCGGCGCCGCCGCCGGCGCGCGAGTCTCGGCCACCGGGGGAGCCGGTTCCGGCGTGACCGTCGGCTCGGGCGCCTGCGCGGCCGGAACGGGATCGGACGGCTCCTCGACGGGTGGCGTCGCCGATCGAGTCTCGGCCGCCGCCTGGGACAGGGATGGCGCCGGCGTGGAGTCCTCCATCGGCTGGAACGGCACCGGGATGCGGTCGAGCCCCGCGATGTCGACCTCGGGCGTGTCGGCGACGAACAGCTCGTGCGGAAGCTGGCCCACCACTTCGTCGAGCGGAAGCCTCACTCCTTCGCCCAGGTGCTCGCTGATCTCCTCGGGGCTCAGTCCGACGAGGCGCGACGGGAACTGATCGACGATGTCGTTCCACGCGATCCGGGCGACGCCTTCGGATAGCTGGGTGACAACGAGCTCGCCGGGGATGAGGAGGTATCCCGGATCACGAAGGGCCGCCGCGACCTCGTCCTCGGGCGCGAGGAAGGTGCCGGGGGGCAGTTGTCCCATGATCCGATCGAGGGCGATCCGCAGGACCACGTCGGAGCGGCGTGGAGGCGTCTTGACCGTCTCCGGACGCCGTTCAGTCCGCGCGGCCGCGCGGCGGCTCGTTTCGTCGGGCGGGGCGGGCATGCGGGTCGGCTCGGAGGCTGCAGCCGCGGCCGGAACGGGTCTCGGGGCCGGGACCTCGACCGACTCCGCGCCGACGTTCCGCTCCCACACCGGCAGGTTCTTCGGGGAGTCGAGGCTGTCGGATGGAGCAGCCTGCGGCACCCGCGGGACCACCGATACGCGAGCCCGCACGCTGGACGAGGCGCGGCTCGACCCGGAAATGCGCTCACGTGCGAGCCGCGGCCGGGCCCGGAGCAGGTCGCGCAGCGGCACCAGGAGCAGGAACACCCCCACGAGCTCCGGAAGCGGAGGCGGCAGCATCCATGGCAGCGGACGGCCCGCGAGAGCCGGGTCGAGCATCACGCTGAGAGGCCCACGAGCCATCAGGAGCGCGACGTGCAGTCCCGTGAGCAGAGCGGTGCCCACGACCCATCGGATGATGGTGGGACGGCGAACGAAGAGCAGGACGAGCAGGCCGTAGGCCACCGCAGGGACGGCGAATGTCGCCCACTGCGGCACCGGCAGCTCGAACTGTAGCGGGAACACGGTCAACCCGTAGATCAGGCCAACGTAGGCCGCCAGACCCAGTGCCGCGACAAGCCACGCCGAGACGCGCCCGGCGCTTGAAACCGAATGATGATGAGAGGTTCTCATGGACTAGTGCCTCACACCGCCCGGACCAGATCCGGTAGCGCCTTCTTCACGTGGTATCTGACCTTCCCGAGCACGGCCGGATCATCGAGGACGACAGCGAGCATCGCGCCGGTCCCCACTGCATTGAGCAGCACCACGCCGCCGTCGTATTCCAGGATCACGCTCTGCAGCTGACCCTGGGCCAGGGCGCGACCCACTCCGTCGGTCGACTCGACGAGGCACGCGGCAAGCGCGCCGGCGAGCATCGCTTCGGGCAGGAGACTCCCCGCTGCCTCCATCAACGCGCCTTCGCGGTCGATCAGCGCGGTCAGGGTCACGCCGGGAAGGTCGGCCACCCCCGAGAGCAGCGGCTTGATGTCGGGCAACGGCTCCACGACCACCGCCGGCCGGACCACCGGGGCGGGCGGAACGGCCGCGGGCGCCGCCGAAATCGGCGCAGGAGTCGGCACGTCCACGGTGGGCTCGAGAACAGGAGCCGCGGCCACCGGGGCGGCCGCGGGCGCCGAAGCGGCGGGGCGCGCCTGGACGGACAGAAAGCCTTCGATCCGGTGCAACAGCTCGTCCGCCGCGAACGGCTTCCGCATCACGTCGTCGGAGCCCACCTTCGCCGCGCGCTCGAGCACGGTGCTGTTGACGATGCCCGAGATGAGGATGACCGGGGTCTTCCCCAACGCGGGGTGCTTCTTCACGAAGTCGCAGATCTGGTACCCGTCCATGTCGGGCATGATCACGTCGCACACGACGAGATCCGGCGTTTCGCGGGCGATCTGCTCCATCGCCTCGGTTCCCGATGCAGCCGACAGCACCTCGATACGCTTGGCTTCCAGCGCCCGCTGTACCACCTTGCGGACGCTCAGGCTGTCATCGACCACCAGCACCTTGGGCATGACCTATCCGTCCCTCCGGGATCCGTGGGACGCGGCCGCCTGCTGGCGGACGTCTGGCCCCTGAGTAGTCTCGTCGATTTCCTGCGCCACGCTGAGCAGCAGCTGTTCCACCGTGCGGGAGATGGTCCGAGGCCGCCCGGCCAGCGCTTCCCGCTCGGCCCGGTTGAAGCAGAAGCGCGCCTCCCCTTCCCGCTGGGAGGCCGCCACCATGGCCGCGAAGGCCGGCTCGCCGCTGCGGCCGGAGAACTCGGCGTGGATCACCCGCCCCGACTCGAAGATGATGCATCCCTCGCCGCCGGAGAGGGAGAGGTGGAGCTCGCCGGTCTTGACGCCCAGCGAGATGACCTGGGTGAGCTCGGTCAGGTCCATCACGCCGAGTGAGCCCTGGAAGCTGCTCCGGCTCGGCTCGGGCGCTCGGCTCACCGGAGGCGGCGCCGGGGGGGCCGCCGGAGTCCGGGCCGGCATCTTGGCCGGGCCCTTGGCCGGGATCGCCACCGGCGCCACGGTGGGCGGGGCGTCGCCGAGTAGCTCCCTGATCCGCTGCATGACGGTCGCCAGCGTGAAATCGCCGGTCACCGTCATGTCGACGCCGGCTTCGGTGGCGGCGAGAGCGATGGGCCGATCTCGACCGGCGAGCAGCAGGAACGGCGTGTCCTTGGTGGCCGGATCGCGACGCACCATGGTGAACAGCTCGTAGCCGTCCATGTCCTGCACCTTGGCGTAGCTGACGATCAGGTCCGGCTGCTCCCACTCGAGCATGGTGAGCGCGAACGAGCCGCTGGTCGCCACCGCCGCCTCGTAGCCGGACTCGGTCAGCGCGTGGGCGAGCGCGGCCCGGCTGTCCTGGTTGGCGTCCACCACCAGCACCTTGGCGTTGGCCACCGACTACTCCTTGCCCTCGCGGGCGCCGGCGAAGGCCGGCTCGGCGGTCGTGACGGCCGATCGCACCAGCTGGACGAAGCTCTGCTCGTCCACCGGCTTGGCCACATAGTGACGCACACCCAGACGCTGGGCCAGCCTCACGTGCTTGTCGCCCGCTCGCGTGGTCAACACGATGACCGGCACTTCGCGGGTGGCGGCCCGCCGCTTCAGATCCTCGATCAGCGCGTAGCCATTGACCCGAGGCATCTCGAGATCGGTCACGATCACGTCGACGCTCTGATCCACCAGCTGCTGAAGCGCATCCTGGCCATCCACCGCGGTGACGACCCGGAAGCCGCCCTTCTCCAGCATCTGTCCGACGAACTTCCGGATACTCACCGAGTCGTCCACGAGCATGACTCGCGGACCTTCCTCGCGTGGCTCGATTGCGCGCACCGGCTCCGCGGGCAACCCGGCGGGCCCGTCCGCGGCGGCCTCGCGGAGCAGCGTCGGATCCAGGAGGAGTATGACACGGCCCTCACCGGAGATCGTGGCTCCCGAGAACGGCCCGACGCCCTCCAGGAACGCGCCCAGGCTTTTGATGACGATCTCCTCCTTGCCGAGTAGCTCGTCCACCACGACGCCGAACGGCCGACCACCGCCCCGGAGCACGACCACCGGAAGTCGGGCGGTAGAGGGGGAGCCGGGAATGCCGAGGGTCCGGTCGAGTCGGATCAGCTCGAGCATCTGATCCTCGAAGCGCACGGACTCCCGCCCGCCCTCGCTCACGATCTCGGTCGGGTCCACCGGCCGCATCGCGCTCACCGCGGTGAGCGGGAACGCGAACAGCTCGGACCCGCAGCGCACCATGAGCGCGTCGGCGATGGCCACCGTGAGGGGCAGCTTGAGCACGAACCGGGTCAGGCGGCCCGGCTCGGTTTCGACGTGGATCTCGCCGTTGAGCCGGCTCACGTTCGTGCGTACCACGTCCAGCCCGACGCCGCGTCCGGACGTGCGCGTCACCGATGCGGCGGTGCTGAAACCGGGAACGAAGATCAGGTTCAGGGCATCCCGATCGGCCAAGGCCGCGGCTTCGGCAGGGGGCAGTAGTCCTCGTTCGACCGCGCGGCGCCGCACCAGCTCGGTGTCGATGCCGCGGCCGTCGTCCTCCACGACCACGAGGACGAAGCCGCCCTCCTGCGAGGCCGACAGTGTGAGCTGACCCTGGGGCGGCTTGCCCGTGCGCTGCCGTTCGGCGGGAGATTCGATCCCGTGGCCGATCGCATTCTGGATCAGGTGAAGCAGCGGGTCGGCGATCTGCTCGATGATGCCATTGTCGACCTCGGCCGACTCCCCACGGACGATCAAGCCCACCGTCTTGTCGCTGGCGCGCGCCGCCTCCCGGACCTGCTGGGCCACCCGCGTGAACAGGCGGCCGATCGGCACCATGCGTGCGCGGGTGATCTCCTTGCGAAGGGCCGCGGTGAGCCGCTGGACCTGGGCGCTGTCGTCTCGGATGCTCCGCAGGAGGGCGGCGTGCTGGCTCTGGACCTCGGCGAGATCCGCGGACATCTCGGTCACGCTGCGGGCCAGGACGTTCACGTCGTCGTAGCGGTCGAACTCGAGCTCGGCGAACAGCTCGGAGAGGTCGCGCAGGTCGCCGACATCTGCTCGGTCGCGCCCGGGCCCGGATTTCCGCAGCGACCGGGTCGGCACGTGCCGGCGGAACTCGAAATCGCGCCCGACCTGTCCGAGTCGCGAGCGGCTGGCGAGCAGCAACTCGTTCACCTGGTCCAGCTGAGCCAGCCGCCGATCGAGCCGGCTCCGCGCGATCATCAGCTCCCCGACCAGGTTGAGAAGAGTGTCGAGGCGCTCGACCGCCACTCGGATGCTCGGGCCGCTGGGAGCGCCGACCGCCCGCGGAACGGGGCGAGGCAGGGCTTCGAGCCGGGCCAGGAACTCCGGGCGGACGAACCCGGGCAGTGCCCCCGCCGCCGGCGCGAGGGCCGGCGATGGCTTCGGAGACGACGCGGCCCCGGGCGCTTCCTCGGAGACCACCGCGGGCGCGGTGGGTTCCTCCGCGATGGCAGACGCCGGCGACCCGTGGGCGACCTCCGACGCGAGCAGCGCGCGGAGCCCGAGCGTCGCCCGCTCGAGCGACTGCGCGATCTCCTCCGAGATCGCCGTGCCCGCCTGCAGCACTCGCTTGATCGCGCTGGTGCCCGCGAACACCGCTTCCGTGACCGCAGAAGTCACCGCGATGCGACGCTCGCGGACCGCCCCCAGCAGGTCCTCGATCTGATGCGTGGCGTCCCCGATGGGGCCGCAGCCCACCGTGTAGGCGGCACCCTTCAGCGTGTGAGCGGCCCGGAAGATGGTGGCGAGCGTCGCCTCGTCGCGGGCTCCACCCTCGAGGGCGAGCAGCGACGTCGTGAGCGTCTCGAGGTGCTCGGTGGCCTCCGGCAGGAAATACTCGAGGACCTCGCCGCGCTCCATGAAGAACCGGCTCAGATCGGCGGCCACCGGTGAAGGACCGGCCGCGGTCGACCCGGTGCCGGCGTGGGCCGGCGCGGCAACCGATGACGGGCTGGCCGCTGCCGACAGGAGGAACGCGGGATAGCGCGACTTGAACTCGTCGATGCGCGCTCCATCTTCGACACCGACCGCACTGATCCCGTCGAACACTTCCTTGAGCACGCTCACGAGGCCGTCGAGGAACGCGGCGGCGCGGGCGCGCTCGTCAATGTCTGCAGCGGGCACGCGATCGAGGAGCCGCTCCGCCGCGGCGGCCAGATCGGCCACTCCGGGGAAGCCGTGAAGCGCGGCCGAGCCCTTGAGCCGATGAGCGAACACGGCCAGCGGCGAGAGAGCTTCGGGCGATGGCGCGTCCGCGCCGGTCAGCAGGCCGAGTCCGTCCTCGAGAGCCCCGGCAGTATCCCAGGCCTCCATGAGGAAGATTCCCAGCAGCAGCTCACGCTCGCGTCGATCTGCCATCTCGGCCGTCCGCTTGGCTCCTTCGCCGTATCCTCAGCTGGCCAGCTTGAAACGAGAGAGCTTGACGGTCAGCTCCTCGGCCAGCCTGGCCAGCTGTTCGACGTTCCGTCGGCTCTGTAGCACGCCCTGCTCGGTCCTGGTCGCCGCGCTCGCGATGGCCTGCACCGCGCCCGCGACCGCCTCCGACCCGCGCACCTGCTGCTGTGATGCCTGGGAGATCTCGCCGGCCAGCTCCGACGAGGCCTGGGAGATCTTTCCGATCTCCTGCAGGGCCTCCTCCGCCTTCAGGCTCACCTCGTAGCCCGACTCGACCTCGCGAGTGCCCGACTCCATCGCCACCACCGCCTCCTGGGTCTCGACCTGGACGCCCTTGATCAGCGTCCCGATGTCCCGGGTGGCCTGGGTGGCGCGCTCGGCCAGCTTCCGGACCTCGTCGGCCACCACCGAGAATCGCAGGCCGGCCTCGCCGGCTCCCGCCGCCTCGATCGAGGCGTTCAGCGCGAGCAGATGCGTCTGGGCCGCGATGTCCTGAATGGTGTTCACGATGTCGGAGATCTCCAGCGAGCGGTCGCCCAGCGACTTGATCTTCTTGGAGATGGTCTGCACCTCGGCCCGGATCTGCTGCATGCTCGCCAGGCTGTTGCGCACCGCTTCCTCGCCCTTGCTCGCGGCCTGCAGCACCTGACGCGCGGCCTTCGCGCTCTGATCGGCGCTGTCGGCCACCTGCCGGACCGAGACCGTCACGTCGGTCACCGACTGGGTCACGCGGTTGGCGTCGGCCGACTGCGTCTGGGCCGCCTCGGCGAGGTCCCCGGTGATCTTGATGGTGTCCCGCGAGCCGGCCGCGACCTGCAGCGCGGTCTTCCTGACGTCACCGACCAGCGAGCCGATCTCCTCGACCATCAGATTGATCGCGTCGACGACGTTCCCGAGCACGTCCCACGTCACCTCGCCGCGCCGGGTGAAGTCGCCCTTGCCGATCTCGACCGCGGTGTCGAGGAACTTGATGATGTTCTGCTGCAGATCCTCGCGCTTGCGGCGCTCCTCGTCACGATCGGCCTCGGTCTGCACGAGCGCCCGGAGCCGCACGATGCTGTCGTTGAACGTGACCGCCATCTGGCCGATCTCGTCGCGCGAGGTCACCGGCACCAGCTGGGAGAGGTCGCCGCGGCCGACGCGCTCCGCCCCGCTCATCAGCGCGCTCATCGGGCGGGTGATCCGCCGGGCGAAGATGACGCCGGCCAGAACCGCCACCCCCGCGATGGCGCTGAAGGTCAGCAGCAGCGAGTTGCCGCTCTGCACCGCGGCCGTGGTGATGATCGAGCGATCCATGCCGACGCGAACCGTGCCGAGCTGACCGCCCAGCATGGGCACGCCGATGTCGATGATCTCGCGCTCGCGGCCGGTGCGCGGGTCCACATAGGTGATGTCCTTGACCTGGGGCTTCGTCGACTGTCCCGGCACCACGTTGCGCTCCACGATCCCCTTCGGTACCACCGGCGCAAAGGTATGAGCGACGAGGGTGAACTGCGCGTCGTAGACCATCACGTACGCGACCCCGTTGATCTTGGCGAACTCGTCCACCTGGGCCTGGACCGTGGAGGCGTCACGATTCACGATGAGGTCGGCGCCCGAGCTGGCCAGGCTGTTGGCGATGGCGCTGCCCTTGTCGGTGAACTCCCGGGTCAGGTTGTCCTGCAGCGATCGGTAGGCGAGGGTCCAGCTCACCGCGGCGAGCGGGACGAGGATCGCGACCAGGAACACGGTGATCTTGCCCAACAGCCCGAGCCCTACCCGGCTTGCGGTCGTCCCATCGGCGCGGCGCTCCCGACCCGGCTCGTCATTCCGCCTTCTCATCGCGTGTCTCCTCCACATCCGCTTCACGCCGTCCATGGAGACCTAGGCCTTCACCGCCGCCGACCAGTCCGCCACCGGCACCCACCGCTCGCCGTCCACCCGCGTGAAGTAGACGCTGTCGAGGCCCTGATGACGGTCGGACGTGAAGGTGAGCGGCGCGCCGATCCCGAGATCGAGCCCGCGCAGCGACTCGAGCGCCTGGCGGAACCCCGGCCGACTCGCATTCGCCCCCATCCGTCGCAGGCCTTCGACGATCACCCGCGCGTTGATGTACCCCTCCAGGCTGATGAAGCTGTGCCGCTGCGGGGTGTAGCCGCCGTCCCGGATCGCCTCCGGCATCGCGGGATTGTGCTTGTCCATCAGGGTCCGGTACTCGGCGACACCGGGCAGGCTCGAGTCGTCGTAGCTCGGCACCACCTGCGAGTTGATGAGCGCGCGGGTATAGTCGCGGCCCATCGCCCGCCCGTGCTTGATCAGCAGGGCGAGCATGGCGTCGGAGCCCACGAAGGATACGTTCGAGATCGGCACCGCGAAGCCCGCGTCGCGGGCGGATCGGACGAACGCGGCGCAGCCCTGATAGGCGCCGGTGCAGAGGACGACGTCGCAGCCGGCCTCGCGAAGGGCACCCACCGCTGCGCTCATGTCGTCGTCGAACCGGGCGCCCCGGACGTAGGTGGCCTCCGCGGTGATCTTGGCGCTCCGCGCCGCGAGGCCTCGCGCCACTGCATCGGTGCCGCTGCGGCCGTAGGCGTCGATCTGGTAGAAGACGCCGAAGCGGCGCGCGCCCGCCTGCCAGAACCGATCGACGAGGGCCAGCATCTCCTGCCGGTACGACGCCCGCACGTTGAAGACCTGGTCGACGTAGGGCGCCTCGCGCTGCGGCTGGGCGCCGGTGAAGTTGCCGACCAGGACGACCTGCTGATCCGCGTACTGCTTGATCACCGGCAGGGCGCGGGTCAGCGTCGGCGTGCCCACGTAGTTGGACAGGAAGAATACCTTCTCGCGGTCGAGGAGCTGGATGGTGTTCCGGATGCACGGCTCGGGGTTGTAGCTGTCGTCGAGCGCCACCACCGCGATGGGCCGGCCGAGCACACCGCCACGCGCATTGATCTCGCTGTAGTACGCCTGGGCTCCGCGATACAGCTCGGTCCCGAGCCCGGCGGCGGTCCCGCGAAACGCCGCGCTCATGCCGATGCGGATCTCGTTCGGAGCACCCGGCGCGGCCGGCGCGGCACCGGGAAGCACGCGGCTCGCGAGCGCGGCCGCGGTCAGGCCGAGGAACTCTCTCCGCTTCATGCCACCCCGTGCGCGGGCGCGACGTCGCTCGCGGGGGTCCGCAGCACGGCGAGCAGCCCCGGGATGTCGAGCACCGGGACGACTTCGCCCGCCCAGTTGATCCAGCCGGTCGCGAACGGGCAGGCGCCACGGGCTCGTGCGGCCGCCGGCGTATCGGCCGGCAGGACCGCGTCGAACGGCTCGAGCCCGAGGACCGAGTCCACCACCGCGGCCACCACCAGGGCGCCGTCGCGCACCACGAGGGTGCGCACGCTGCGCCCGGGCGGGGCCTCCTCCAGACCGAGCGCGCTCCGGAGGTCGATGATCGGGACGATGGCGCCTCGCAGGTTGGACACGCCGACCAGGCACCGGCGGGCGCGCGGCACCGGAGTGATCTCGTCGAACACGGCCACCTCGCGTGCGCTCCGGACGTCCACCGCGAAGGCGTACCCGCCCAGTGAGAACAGACAGGCCCGCAGGGCGGGAGCGGCCTCGGTGGAGGCGGAGGTCGGGACGACGCCGGGGGTAGTGTCCACCGCTATTTCACGAACTGCCGGACGACGCCGAGGAGCTGATCGGCGGTAAACGGCTTCGCGAGGTAGTCGGCGGCACCCTGGCGCTGGCCCCAGACCCGGTCGCTCTCCTGGTTCTTGGAGCTCACGAAGACGACGGGAGTGTCCTTGGTGCGGGGATCACGACGCAGGCCGCGGAGCACCTCGTAGCCGTTGCGCTTTGGCATCACGATGTCCAGCAGCAGCACGTCGGGACGCTCCTCGACAACCCTCTCCTCGAGCAGTTCTCCGTGCTCGTAGGACACGACCTGGTGACCGGCTGACTTGAGAATGCCCTCGATCAGCTTCAACTCCGACACGGCGTCGTCGACCACCATCACCTTGCCCACGCCAGCGACCTCCTCGGCTCGGGTTGCGGTTCCACCGATCGTCCCCCCGACACCTGCCCGTACACCAGGCGGTCCACCGACCGCTGGACGGGGGGTCGTCTTACTGCAAGCCACTTACCAGTCGGGCTTTTCTGCCGTCCTGGCGACCACATCCGGCCCGGTCCGGGAGATGTCATGGATTCAAGGCTTTCCGGCCGACGACACGCACTTTTTGCCTCCGGGTGGCTCCGTGACAGTCGGTGGACGTCGGCTGGGTGACACTGACTGTCAGACGCACTGCCCGGAACCGTCGGCCTGCACTCCGGTCAGGGCACCTGGCGACCGTCGGCTGTCAGCCGAAAGGGCAGCTCTTCCGCCGGGGAGCAGCAGCCGCCAACTTGCGATGGTGGGGGCCCTATGCTAGCGTGACTCTGCGCTTTTTATGGCACTCTCACCAGCTGTCCTGCAGACCATCTGACAAGGAGACCTTGGATCCATGGCCGAGTCGACGCTTCATCTCACCGAGGCCAGCTTCGATACGGAACTGGGCAAGCACACCGAGCTGTTGATGGTGGATTTCTGGGCCGAATGGTGCGCCCCCTGCCGGGCCATCGCCCCCACTCTCGAGGAGCTGGTGCGAGAAGGCAACGGCACGGTGACCCTCGCCAAGGTCAACGTGGACGAGCAACCCGCGCTGGCGGCCCGTTACGGCATCCGCTCCATCCCCACGATCCTCTTCGTCAAGGGTGGCAAGGTGCTGGATCAGGTGATCGGCGCCGTGCCCAAGGCGCAGCTCAAGAAGAAGCTGGACGCGAACGCCTGAGCGCCTGATTTCAATGCCCACGGAGGGGCCGGACCTGCCCCCGATCTCGCCCGCGCGCGAGGGCTGTCCTGCGCTGGCCGGCCGTGGCGCGCGGCCCCTCGCTCCGGCACCCGCATGAAGGCGTCGGAGCCACCCGAACGGGTGAGCCTCGACCGACTGGGCGAGCGCGGCCTGATTCGCCGCATCCGGAGAACCGGGGTTGCCGCCCGGGCTTCCGACGTGGAAGTCGGAATCGGTGACGACACGGCCGTGCTGACGGTCCCCCCCGGTCACCGGTTGCTGGTCACCACCGACCTCGTGATCGAGGACGTCCACTTCCGACGCACCTCTGCGGCCCCGGCCGACATCGGCTGGAAGGCCCTCGCGGTCAATCTCTCCGACATCGCCGCAATGGGCGGTATCCCGCGGTGGGCACTCGTGGCCCTCGCCGTGCCGGCCGATACCACGGTGGACGCGGTGGACGCGTTCTATGCCGGCATCGAGGATGCGGCGGCTCCGCACGACGTGACGGTAGTGGGCGGCGATACCTCGGCGTCACCCGGCGGGTGGATGGTCAACGTCACCCTCCTGGGCGTCCACCCCGGCGCGCCGCGGCTTCGCTCGCAGGCCCGCAGCGGGGACATGATCGCGGTCACCGGGTCACTGGGCGCCTCGGCCGCTGGCCTGTTCGCGCTCGAGATGGGGCTCGACCGCGCCCGCGACCGTGGAGTCGCGCCGGGCCGGCTGGCCGAGATCACGCGTGCCCATCTCCGTCCCCGCGCTCGCGTCGCCGAGGGTCGCTGGCTGGGATCGGCTCCGGGGGTGCACGCCATGATGGATTGCTCCGACGGCCTGGCCACCGACCTCGGCCACATCTGCCGAGAGAGCGGCGTGGGCGCCCGGGTCCGGCTGGATCGGGTGCCGGTCGCAGCCGCCGCGCAGGTGGCGGCTGATGCGCTCGGCCAGGATGCTCGGCACTGGGCGGTGGGAGGAGGGGAGGACTACGAGTTGCTCCTGAGCTGCGACGCGGAAGCAGCCGAACGCCTCGCCGCCGGGCTCGCCGAGGCGACCGGGACGCTGCTGACCATCATCGGCCGGGTCGATGGATCCAGCGATGAGGTCGTCTTCGTGGATGCCGAGGACGTTCCGGTGACGATGCGGCCGGGTTACGAGCACTTCCACGGATAGATCGCATGGATAGCGGGGTCGGCCTCGAGCTGATCGTCCTGGGCATCCTGCTGCTCCTCTCGGCCATCCTGTCGGGCGCCGAGGCCGCCTACTTCTCGCTGGGCCGGACTCGGCTCAAGGAGCTGGCCGAGCAGCAGGGCGAGACGCCGGGCCCCCTCACTCCGCTCCTCGAGCAGCCCCACGAGCTGCTCGTCACCCTGCTGGTCGGCATCACGGTGGTCAACATCGGAGCGTCCGCCCTCGCCGCGGCCATCGCCGAGCAACTGTTCGGCTCGCACGGCCTGGCCATCGCGATCGCCGCGATGGTGTTTCTGCTCACCATCTTCGGCGAGGTCCTGCCGATGACCCTGGCGGTGGAATATCCGGTGCGGTTCGCCTCGTGGGTGAGCCGGCCGGTGGTCTGGCTCTCGATGGCATTGAAGCCGATCCGGGTGGGTCTGGGCGCCTTCACCGCGATCACCGTCCGCCTGGTCGGCTCCGAGCGGCGGCGCGGCCAGCCCGAGATCTCGGAGGAGGAGCTGCGCACGCTGGTGGACGTGGGCGCCCGCGAGGGAGTGGTGGAGCGAAGCGAGCGCGAGATGATCCACAAGGTCTTCGAGCTGGAGGACACGCTCGTGCGCGAGGTGATGGTGCCGCGGCCGGACATGTTCTGCCTGGACGTGACCACCGAGCCGGCCCAGCTCCTGCCCTTGCTGCGCGAGCAGCTGCACTCGCGAGTGCCGGTCTACGAGGAGACGGTGGACCAGATCGTCGGGGTGCTCTACACCAAGGACCTGCTCCCCTATCTGTCCGGCCTCCCCGCCGACTTCAGCCTCCGCCCGCACCTGCATCCGCCGTACTTCGTGCCGGGCTCCAAGCGGGCCGACGCCCTGCTGCGGGAGTTCCAGGCCAAGAAGCTCCATCTGGCGGTGGTGGTCGACGAGTACGGCGGCACCGCCGGGCTCGTCACGCTCGAGGACCTCCTGGAAGAGCTGGTGGGCGAAATCCGGGACGAGTACGACGAGGACGAACGGCTGATCCAGCGGGTCGCCCCACGCAGCTTTCGGGTTTCGGGCCGCCTGGCCATCGACGAGCTGAACACCGCCACCGGCCTGCAGATCCCGGACGACGCCTTCGATACCGTCGGCGGATGGGTCCTCGATCTCTTCGGGCGCGTCCCCCACAAGGGCGAGAAGACCGAAGCCGACGGTGTCCGGGTCGCGGTGGAGAAGGTCGAGCGCACGCGGGTGCTCGAGGTGCTCGTGACCCTGCCGGATGCCTCGCAGACGTTGGCCTCATGATCTACGTCTGGATCATCGGCCTGGCCATGCTGATCACCGCGCTGTTCTCGGCCGCCGAGATGTCGTTCATCGCGGCCAACCGGCTGCGCCTCCGGCACCTCGCGGAAGGCGGCAACCGCACCGCGGCTCGCTACCTCGAGGCGTTCCGTCATCCCGAGCGGCTTCTCTCCACCGCCATGATGGGCGTGACCATCGCCCACATCACCGCCTCCACGGTGGCCACGTGGGCGCTGATTCCGGCGGTGGGCAGCGCGGCGGCGATCCTGGTCACCCTCGGCCTCACCCCGCTCATGCTGGTGGGCGGCGAGGTGATCCCCAAGGCCATCGCGCGCGAGCGGGCCACCGGGCTCATCCTGTGGCTATTTCCGGTGATCGAGGCCGCCGGCCGGGTGCTCACTCCGATCACCTGGGGGGCCAACGCCCTCGTGGGACGCACCCTGGCTCTGTTCGGCCGTCAGCCCATCAGCACGCGACAGTTCGTCTCCCGCGAGGAGCTCAAGCTGCTGCTCCAGATGGAGCCCGAGGAAGCCGACGTGACGGTCAGCGAGGCCGAGATGATCGACAACATCTTCGACCTCGGGGAGACCGCGGTGCGGGAGGTCATGGTCCCCCTGGTCGACGTGGCGGCGCTGCCCGAGACCGCGTCGCCCGCGGACGCGGTGCGGCTCATCCAGGAGCGCGGCTTCTCGCGCATCCCGGTGTTCACCGACCGCGCCTTCAACATCGTGGGCGTCGTCACCGCGATGGACCTGCTGCGTCGCGGCGGGGAGGCCCGCGACCTGCGCGCCCTCATGCGCCCGGCCGCCTACGTGCCGGAGACGAAGCGCATCGACGACCTCCTGCGCGAGATGCAGCGCAACCGGCTGCAGCTGGCGGTGGTGGTGGACGAATACGGCGGCGCGGTGGGCATCGTCACCGTGGAGGACATCGTCGAGCAGGTGGTCGGCGAGATCCGCGACGAGCACGACCGGAATCCGGACACCGTCGAGCGCCTGCCCGACGGCAGCTATCGAGTCGCGGGCCGGACCGGCCTCGACGAGGTCAACGAGGCGCTGGAGTGGGAGCTGCCCCGGGGCGACTACGAAACGGTGGCCGGCCTCGTGCTCGCCACCGTGCACCGCATCCCGCTGGTCGGGGAGGTCTTTCGCATCGGACGCTTCGCGATCACCGTGCTCGAGGCCGACAACCGCCGCGTGCTGGCGGTGCGCATCACCCCGGATGTCCCGAAGAAGATCGACCACACGGAGCGAACCTAGAACGAGAAAGGAAGACGCGATGGCCGGCAAGATGGTCGAGTTTCCGAGCAACGGACACACCGCGAAGGGGTATCTGTCGATTCCCGCATCCGGCAAGGGGCCGGGCGTCCTCGTGATCCAGGAGTGGTGGGGCCTGGTCGGGCACATCAAGAACGTCTGCGATCGCTTCGCGGTCGCCGGGTACTCCGCGCTCGCCCCGGATCTGTATCACGGCCAGACCGCGAGCGAGCCGGACGCGGCGGGCAAGCTCTTCATGGCCCTCAACATCGAGCGCGCCGAGAAAGACCTGGCCGGCGCCGCGACGTACCTGGCCGGGCACTCCTCGACCTCCAAGCTCGGCGCCGTCGGCTTCTGCATGGGCGGTCAGCTCGCCCTGTTCGCCGGCTGCACCAACGCCAGCGTCGGCGCGGTGGTGGACTTCTACGGCATCCACCCGAACGTGAAGCCCGACTACACGCGCCTGAACGGCCCGGTCCTCGGCCTCTTCGCCGAGAAGGACGCATTCGTGACGCCGCAGACCGCGCGTGAGGTGGAGGCCGGCATCAAGAAGGCGGGCAAGTCGGTGGAGATCCACATCTATCCCGACGTCGACCATGGCTTCTTCAACGACGAGCGGGAAGACGTCTACAACAAGCCGGCGGCCGAGGACGCCTGGCGCCGCACCCTCGACCTGTTCAAGAAGACCCTGAAATAGCGCCCAGCACCCGGTAGTCCACCGACCGGGGAGTGCGGCGGCCCGGCTATCCCGCGGCCGCCGCCGCCTTCTTCCGCCGGCCCTTGGCCGCGCCGGCCCCTGCCTCGCCCTTGCCGGCTTTCTTGCTCTTCTCCCTGGGCGCCTTCTCGGCCTTGGCGTCCTTCTTCCCCTTCTCCTTCGGCTCTTCCGGCCGATCCACCAGCTCCATCACGACCATGGGGGCCCGGTCGCCGGGCCGCAGGCCGGCCTTGATGATCCGGGTATAGCCGCCGTGTCGGTCGGTGAAGCGCGCGGCGATCGTGTCGAAGAGCTTCTTCACCACCGTCTCGTCGGGCATCATGGCCAGCGCTTGCCGGCGCGCGTGCAGATCCTCGCGCTTGGCCAGCGTCACCATGTGGTCGGCGAGGCCGCGGATAGCCTTGGCCTTGGCCTCGGTGGTCATGATGCGCTCGTGACGAAAGAGGGCGACCAGCAGGTTCCGGAACAGCGCCCAGCGATGCTGGGTGATGCGTCCGAGCTTGAAGCCGGCCTTGCCGTGCCTCATTTTGCGCCTCCGCGGCCGAGCGCGCCCAGCAGATTCGGGTCGATCCGCATCCCGAGGGAGAGCCCGAGAGTGGCCAGCGCCGCCTTGATCTCGTCGATCGACTTCTCGCCGAGGTTCTTGACCGACTCCAAGTCCTCGTCGGTCTTCTGCACGAGATCCGCCACGACCAGGATCTCGTGATTCTTGAGCGCGTTGATGGCCCGCGCGGGAAGCGGCAGGTCCTCGAGCGGCTTGGCCAGGCTCTCCTGCAGGAAGCCCTCGCCGGCCGCCTCCACCTCGTCCTCTTCCTCTTCCCGGCCTTCCGGCGCCAGGTGCGAGAAATGCGCCTGCAGATGACGGGCCGCCCGCGAGAGCGCTTCCTCCGGCGACACCGCGCCGTTGGTCCAGATCTCGAGGATCAGCTTCTCGTAGTCGGTGACCTTGCCCAGCCGCGCGTTCTCCACGCTGTAGGAGACGCGCTGGATCGGCGAGAACGCGGCGTCGAGCGGGATCGCGCCCGCCGGCACCGACCCCGCGGGATGGCGGTCCGCCGCGACGTAGCCGCGGCCGACGCCGATGCCCAGATCGACCACGAGGGATCCGCCCGCTCGCAACGTGGCGATGTGGATCTCCGGATTCAGCACCTCCACGCCGCCCGCCTCCGAGACGTCCGCGCCGGTCACCTGCTTCGGCCCCGTCGCCTCCAGCCGGGTCTCGGTCGGCTCGCCGGACGGCACGTTCACCGCCAGCTTCTTGACGTTCAGGAGGACGTCGGTGGTGTCCTCTTCCACATCGCCGATCTTCGCGTCGACGTCCTTGACGCCGGGAATCCGCACCCAGGTCACCGCCGCGCCCGGCACGATCGCGAGCAGCGTGCGCCGGAGCGAGTGCCCGACGGTGAGGGCGTAGCCCTTCTCGAACGGCTCGGCCACCAGCCGTCCGTAGCGATCGGACAGGATCTCCCACTGGATCGATTTCGGCTTCTGGAACGGAATCCTTGCCATATGCCCCTTCCGGCGGCCGGCTGGCCGCCTACTTCGAGAACAGCTCGACGATGAGCTGCTCCTGCACCGGGATCTGGATGTCCTCCCGGAGCGGAAGCCCGCGCACCGTCCCCTTCTTGTCGTTGACGTCCAGGTCGAGCCACGGCGGCACCGGCGAGCGCCCCGCGGACAGGTTGTCGGTGACCCGCTCCTGCATCTTGGAGGTGGGCCGCAGCTGGACCACCTCGCCCACCTTCACGATGAAAGACGGAATGGACACTTTCCGGCCGTTCACCTGAACGTGCCCATGCCCGATCATCTGGCGCGCCTCGCGGCGGGAGGCGGCCATGCCCAGGCGGAAGACCACGTTGTCGAGGCGCCGCTCCAGGTACTTCAGCAGGTTCTCGCCGGTCACGCCCTTGTCGGCCTCGGCCCAGGCGAAGTACCGACGGAACTGGGCCTCCAGCACCCCGTAGATGCGCTTGGCCTTCTGCTTCTCGCGCAGCTGGATGCCGTACTGGGTCGGCTTGGTGCGGCCCAGGCCATGCTGGCCCGGCGGATAGTTCCGGCGCTCGATCGCGCACTTCTCGGTGAAGCAGCGCGAGCCCTTCAGGAACAGCTTGATGCCTTCACGCCGGCATTGCCGGCAGGCGGCGGCTCGATATCGTGCCACGTACGTCTCCTCTTACACGCGTCGCCGCTTGGGCGGTCGGCAGCCGTTGTGCGGGATCGGGGTCACGTCACGGATCGCGGTGATCTCGAGACCCACCGCTTGCAGCGAGCGGATGGCGGCCTCGCGCCCGGCCCCCGGGCCGCGCACGAACACCTCCACCTGCTTGAGGCCGACCTCCATCGCCTTGCGCGCCGCGTTCTCGGCCGCGGTCTGCGCGGCGAACGGCGTGCTCTTCCGCGAGCCCTTGAAGCCCACGCTGCCCGCGCTGGCCCACGACACGACGTTGCCCATCTTGTCGGTCAGGGTCACGATGGTGTTGTTGAAGGTGGCCTGCACGTGGGCGATGCCCACGCGGACCTCGCGGCGCTCCCGCTTGCGCCCACCCTTGCGGGGCGCAGCGGAGGCCTTCTCGTCCGGCTTCTGCTCGGCGGCGTCGGCCATGCGCTCGGCTCCTTACTTCTTCGGCGGGGCCGCGGGCGCGGCGGCCACCGGCTTCTTCTTGACCATCACGCCCTTGCTCTTGCCCTTGCGGGTGCGCGCGTTGGTATGGGTCCGCTGGCCGCGCACCGGCAGGCCCTTCCGGTGTCGGATGCCGCGGTAGCATCCGATGTCCATCAGGCGCTTCACGCTCATGGACACCTCGCGGCGCAGATCGCCCTCGACCTTGAACTCGCGCTCGACGATGTCGCGGACGCGGCCGGTCTCGTCGTCGGTCCACGCCTTGACGCGCTTGTTGGGATCCACCCGCGCGTCGGCGAAGATCTTCCTCGCGGACGGGATGCCGATCCCGTAGATGTACTGGACGGCGATCTCACCCCGCTTCTCCCGCGGCAAATCGACTCCGGCGATGCGTGCCATGTGGGCTCCTATCCTTGGCGCTGCTTGTGGCGCGGATTCTTGCAGATGATGCGCACCCGGCCGTGCCGGCGCACGATCTTGCAGTTCTCGCACCGAACCTTGATTGACGGACGTACTTTCATGTGCTCTCTACCTTCCTTGCCCTTGCTTCTCTATGTATCCGCTCGGCTCGCCTTCGGCTGCGCCCCAAGCTCGGATCGGCTCGCCTTCGGCTGCACCTCGCCAAACTCGAACTACTTGAATCGATAGGTGATGCGCCCACGCGTGAGGTCGTACGGCGACAGCTCGACCTTCACCTTGTCGCCGGGCAGGATCCGGATGAAGTTCATCCGCATCTTGCCCGACACGTGCGCGAGCACTCGGTGTCCGTTCTCCAGCTCCACCCGGAACATCGCGTTGGGCAGCGGCTCCACCACCGTGCCCTCGACCTCGATCGCGTCCTCTTTCGCCATGAGCTCCGGGCGGCCTCAGGCCGCGTGGTCCAGCCGGGTGAGCACCTCGGGCCCGCTCTCGGTGATCGCGATGGTGTCCTCGAAGTGAGCGGCCCAGCTCCCATCGACCGTCACTGCGGTCCAGCGATCCTCGAGCACGCGCACCTCGTACGATCCCATCGTCACCATCGGCTCGATGGCGAGCACCATCCCGGCCTTGATGATCGGCCCGCGGCCCGCGTCCCCGAAGTTCGGGATCTGGGGCTCCTCGTGCAGGTTCCGGCCGATCCCGTGACCCACGAACGCGCGCACCACCCCGAAGCCGTGGCCCTCGCAGTGGGTCTGCACGGCGTGGGAGATGTCGCCCAGGCGATTGCCGGCGCGGCACTGCACGATGGCCTTGTCGAGGCTCTCGCGCGTGACGTCCAGCAGCTCCTGGACCCGCGGCGCCACCGCGCCCACCGGCAAGGTGATCGCGCAATCCGCGTAGTAGCCCTCGACGACGCACCCGAGGTCGAGCCCGACGATGTCGCCTTCGCGCAGCTTCCGCTTCGACGACGGAATGCCGTGCACCACTTCCTCGTTGATCGAGATGCAGGCGGTCGCCGGGAATCCGCGATAGCCCTTGAACGCCGACGCGGCCCCCTGCGAGAGGATGAACGACTCGACGTCCGCGTCGATCTCCTTGGTCGAGAGCCCGGGCTTCACCAGGGCGCGCAGGCGGTCCTTCACCTCGGCCAGGATCCGCCCGGCCTTCCGCATGTGCGAGAGCTCTCGCGCGGACTTCAGCAGGATCACGAGGCCACCGGCTCCCGGACCGCCTTCTTGACGGAGTCGGCCACCTGGGCCATCGGCCCTTCGCCGTCCACCCGCACGAGCAGGCCGCGCCGCTTGTAGTACTCGAGCAGCGGAGCGGTCTGCGTCTGGTACACGTCGAGCCGGCGCCCGACCGTGCCCTCCGCGTCGTCCTCCCGCTGGTACAGCTCGCCTCCGCAGTGGTCGCAGACGCCCGCCACCTTCGGCGGGGCCGACACGAGGTGGAACGCGTGCCCGCAGCGCCGGCAGATCCGACGGCCGGTCAGGCGGCGCAGCAGCTCGTCGCGCGAGACGTCGAAGAAGATCACGCGGTCCAGGCCCTGTCCCCGCCGGTGCAGCAGCGCGTCGAGGGCCTCGGCCTGGGCGACCGTGCGCGGGAAGCCGTCCAGCACGTAGCCGCCCGCCGCGTCCGGGCGGGCGAGCCGCTCGTCCACCAGCCCGATCACGACTTCATCCGGGACCAGGGCCCCCGAGTCCATGTACCGCTTCGCCTCGCGCCCGAGCGGCGTGCCCGCGGCCACCGCCTCCCGCAGCATGTCGCCGGTCGCGACCTGGGGCACGCCCGACTCGACGGCCAGACGGCGGGCCTGGGTGCCCTTGCCGGCGCCCGGCGCGCCGAGGAAGATGATCCGCGCGCTCATGCGCCCTTGGCCTTCTTCCGCAGGAAGCCTTCGTAGTTCCGCATCAGCAGGTGCGACTCCATCTGGCGCACGGTATCGAGCGCGACGCCGACCACGATCAGGAGGCTGGTGCCGCCGAAATAGAACGGCGTGTTGAACCAGCGGATCAGGAAATCGGGCAGCACGGAGATCAGGGCCAGGAAGACGGCGCCGGGCAGCGTGATGCGCGTCAGAACCTTGTCGATGTACTCGGCGGTCTTCTTGCCCGGCCGCACCCCCGGGATGAATCCGCCGTACTTCTTCATGTTATCCGCCAGGTCAACCGGGTTGAACACGATGGCGGTGTAGAAGTAGGCAAAGAAGATGATCAGCGCGCAGTAGAGCACCGTGTAGGTGAGATGCCCGGGCGAGAGCGCCTCCGAGACGTACTGCATCCACGGGTGGTGGATGAAGCGGGTCAGGGTGGCCGGGAAGAGGATCAGGGAGGAGGCGAAGATGACCGGGATGACTCCGGCGGTGTTGATGCGCAGCGGGATGTGGGTGGACTGCCCGCCGTACATCCGCCGGCCCACCACCCGCTTGGCGTACTGGACCGGGATCTTCCGCTGCCCCTCCTGCATGACCACCACCGCCGCGGTCACCAGCACCATCATGATGATCAGGCCCAGGAACACGAACAGGCTGAGCTCGCCGGTGGAGATCAGGGTGTAGGAGGACACGATCGCCGAGGGCAGGCGCACCACGATGCCCGCGAAGATGATCAGCGAGATGCCGTTGCCGATCCCCTTTTCGGAGATCTGCTCGCCCAGCCACATGATCAGGGCGGTCCCGGTGGTCAGGGTCAGCATGGTGATCAGCCGAAAGCCCCAGCCCGGATCCGGCACCAGCACCGCGCCGGTCTGGCTGCGCATGCTCTCGAGCCCCACCGCGATCCCGAACGACTGCACGAGGGACAGCACGATCGTGCCGTAGCGCGTGTACTGGGTGATCTTCTTCTTGCCCGCTTCGCCTTCCTTGGCCAGGCGCTCCAGCGCCGGGATCACCACCGTGAGCAGCTGCAGGATGATCGACGCCGAGATGTACGGCATGATCCCGAGGGCGAACACGGTGAGCCGGCGCAGGTTGCCGCCCGAGAAGAGGTCGACCATGCCGAGCAGCGTGCCCTGCACCTGGTTGAAGAACTCGGCGAGCGCGGACGCGTCGATCCCGGGAGTCGGCACGTGCGCGCCGAGCCGGTAGGCGGCGAGCAGGCCCAGGGTGATGAGCACGCGGCGCTTGAGCTCCGGAACCTTGAAGATGTTCTGGAAGCTCTGCAGGCCTTCGATCACTTCGCGGTCTCCGCGGTCTTGGTCCGGGCCGCCAGCACCTCGACGCGGCCCCCCGCCGCCTCGAGCTTCTGCCTGGCCGACTCGCTCACCTTGTGGACGCGCACCGTGAGGGCGTGGGCGACGTCGCCGTCACCCAGGACCTTGACCGCCCGGCGCCCCGACTTGCGGATGAGGCCGCTCGAGACCAGCGCGTCGGGATCCACCACGCTCCCCTTGGCGAATCGCGCGGCCAGATCCTTCACGTTGACGATGGCGAATTCGGTCTTGCCCCCGTAGGGCAGGAACCCGCGCTTGGGCAGCCGCCGGTAGAGCGGCATCTGACCGCCCTCGAAGCCGGGACGCACCCCACCGCCGGAGCGCGCGTTGAGACCCTTGTTGCCCTTGCCGGAGGTCTTGCCCTGGCCCGAGCCCCGCCCGCGCCCCAGCCGCTTCCGCTCCTTCGTGGAGCCGGGCGCCGGTCTCAGATCCTCGATTCTCATGACTTGGCTCCGCTCCGCTGGGCCTTCTTCTTCGGCGCCGCCGCGTCACCTTCGCTGACCTGCACCGCGAACGGCACGGTCTGGATCATGCCCCGGATGGACGGGGTGTCGTCGTGCTCCACCACCTGCCGGATCCGGCGCAGCCCGAGGGCCTTCAGGGTCGCCTCCTGGGTGGGAGACAGACCGATGATGCTCCGAACCAGCGTGACCTTAAGCGTCTTTGCCACCGGCCGCCTCCTGCTGTCCTCCGTCGCCGTCCAGCGAGCGGCGGCGCGCCGCGTACGTCGACTGCAGCCGCTTCAGCCGACGGAACGCGTCCATGGTGGCCTTCAGCACGTTGTGCGGATTGTTCGTCCCGAGCGTCTTGGTCAGGATGTCCTGCACCCCCGCGGCTTCCAGCACCGGCCGCACCGCGCCGCCCGCGATGACCCCGGTGCCCTGCGCGGCGGGCTTGAGGTAGACGCGCGCGGCGCCGAAGTGCCCGGTGATCTCGCACGGGATCGTGGTGTCCTTGAGCGGCACCTGCACGAGGTCCTTCTTGGCGTGCTCCACCGACTTCCGGATCGCCTCGGGCACCTCACGCGCCTTGCCGAGCCCGACGCCGACGTGCCCCTGACCGTCGCCCACCACCACCAGAGCCGTGAAGGAGAATCGCCGGCCGCCCTTGACGACCTTGGCCACCCGGTTGATGGCGACCACCCGATCGGTCAGGTCCAGCGCGTTGGGATCGATTCGAACCTCAGCCACTCGATGCTCCTCCCTAGAAGGCCAGGCCGGCCGCGCGGGCCGCCTCGGCGAGGGCCTTGACCCGCCCATGGTACTGATAGCCACCGCGATCGAAGACGACCTGCTTGATCCCGCGCGCCTTCGCCCGCTCGGCCAGCAATTCGCCCACGACCTTGGCCGCGGCCACGTTGCCGCCCGTCTTCGACTTCGCGCGGAAGTCGGGCGCACGGCTGTCCACCGCGGCCAGCGTGCGTCCGCTCGTGTCGTCGATCACCTGCGCGTAGATGTGACTCAGGCTGCGGAACACCGCCAGCCGCGGCCGCTCCGCGGTCCCGACAACGCGGGTGCGGATGCGCAGATGACGGATCTTGCGTCCCTCGACCTTCTTGCCGGTCAGCATTACTTGGCCCCTGCCTTCTTGCCCACCTTCCGGCGGATGTATTCGTCGGCGTACTTGATGCCCTTGCCCTTGTAGGGATCCGGCTTGCGCAGGGCCCGCAGCTTGGCCGCGGTCTGCCCGAGCAGCGCCTTGTCGGCGCCGCGGAGGGTGATGGCGACCTGCCGGTCCACCTCGGCCTGGATCCCCTCGGGCAGCGGGAACACGATCGGGTGCGAATAGCCGAGCGCGAGCTGCAGCGCCTTGCCCTGGAGCTGGCAGCGGTAGCCGATGCCGACGATCTCGAGCTTGCGCTCGAAGCCGTCCTTGACCCCGGTCACCATGTTGGCCAGCAGCGAGCGGGTCAGGCCGTGCAGGGCGCGGACATTTCGATGATCGGAGCTGCGCGCCACCGTCAGCACGTCCGACTCCATCGTCACCGACAGGCTCGACGGGATCGACTGGCTGAGCTTGCCCTTGGGGCCCTCGGCGCGGACCATGCCCTCCTCGACCGCGACCTTGACGCCTTGCGGGACCGGGATGGGCTTCTTGCCGATTCGAGACATGGCCGGGTCCTCCTACCAGACGTAGGCGAGGACTTCGCCGCCCAGGTGCTGCTTCTTCACCTGACGATCCGTCATCACGCCGGACGACGTCGAGAGGATCGCCACGCCCATGCCGCCCAGGATGGTCGGGATCTTGTCCTTGGTCACGTAGATCCGCCGGCCCGGGCGCGACACGCGCACGATGCCCGAGATGATCTTCTCGCTGCCCGCCCCGTACTTGAGATAGACCCGCAGCGTGCCCTGCTTGTTGTCCTCGATGACCCGGAAGTTCTTGATGAACCCCTCGTCCTTGAGGATCTCGGCCATGCGCAGCTTGAGCTTCGACGACGGGATGTCGACCTTCTCGTGCTCGGCGCGGCTGGCGTTACGGATGCGCGTGAGGAAATCGGCGACCGGATCGCTGACCATTGGCCTACCAGCTCGCCTTGATCACGCCGGGCACCTCGCCCTTGAGCGCGAGCTCGCGGAAGCAGATCCGGCAGGCCTCGAACTTGCGCAGATAGCCGCGCGGCCGGCCGCAGATCTTGCAACGGTTGTGCGAGCGCACCTTGTACTTCGGGGTGCGCTGCTGCTTCATGATGAGTGAGGTCTTGGCCATCTACGACTCCCTGAACGGCACGCCCAGGTGGGTGAGGAGCGCCTTCGCCTCCTCGTCTGTCCGCGCGGTAGTCACCACGGTAATGTCCATCCCCCGCACCTTGTCGACCTTGTCGTACACGATCTCCGGAAAGATCACCTGCTCCTTGAGCCCCATATTGTAGTTGCCGCGGCCGTCGAAGCCCTTGGGGGGCACGCCCTTGAAGTCCCGGACCCGCGGCAGGGCCACGTTCACCAGCCGATCCAGGAACTCGTACATGCGGGGCCCGCGCAGGGTGACCTTGCAGCCGATCGGCACGTTCTCGCGCAGCTTGAAGTTGGCGATGGACTTCTTGGCCCGGGTGATCACCGGCCGCTGTCCCGCGATGGCCTGCAGGTCCGCGGTGGCGAAGTCGAGGATCTTCGGATTCTCCTTGCCCTCACCCACGCCCATGTTGATGACGACCTTCTCGAGCCGCGGCACCTGGAAGGGGTTGCCGTAGCCGCGCTCCTTCATCATCGCGGGCACCACCGTGGAGCGGAAGCGGTCGCGCATGCGAGGCGGAGTTGCTCCGCTGACGCTGGCCCGCTTGCCCGGCCCTTGGGGCTCCGCCGCCGGGGCCGGCTTGCCGCCGCCCTTCGGGCGCGCGCCCGCCTGGCCGGGTCGGCCGCCCGCCGATCCGCCGCCCGCCTTGCCTCCCGGTGCCTTGTCCGATTTCTTTGGCTCTGCCATCACGTCCTCACGCTCGGTCGAGCATCTCGCCGGACCGTCTGGCCACGCGGACCTTCTTGCCGTCGGACAGCGCCTTCATGCCCACCCGCGTGGGCTTGTCGCTACCCGGATCCACCAGCATCACGTTGGAGAGGTGGATCGAGCCCTCGCGCTCGATGATGCCGCCCTGACGGACCTTCTGGGTGGGCCGCTGGTGCTTCTTGATCATGTTGAGGCGCTCGACCACCACGCGGCCCTTCTCGGGGATCACCCGCAGCACCTTGCCCTTCTTGCCGCGCTCCTTCCCGGCCACCACCATCACCGTGTCGCCCTTCCGCACGTGCGCGATCGCCATGACGTCCTCTAGATGACCTCGGGGGCGAGCGAGATGATCTTGGTGAACTGCTTGTCCCGCAGCTCGCGGGCCACCGGCCCGAAGATGCGCGTGCCCACCGGGTTGTCGTCGGCCTTGAGGAGGACCACCGCGTTGCGGTCGAAGCGGATGTAGGAGCCATCCCGGCGCCCCACTTCCTTCACGGTGCGCACCACCACCGCGCGGGCGACCTCCCCCTTCTTCACGGTCCCGTCCGGCACCGCCTCCTTGACCGCGACCACCACCACGTCGCCCAGGGAGGCGTAACGCTTGTTGGCGCCGCCCATGACCCGGATGCACTGGACCTTCTTGGCGCCGGAGTTGTCGGCCACGTCCAGCATGGAACGAGGCTGGATCATGACGCGCTCGCCAGCACCTGCAGGATCCGCCAGCGCTTCTCCTTCGAGAGCGGCCGCGTCTCCTCGATCAGCACCCGGTCCCCGACCTTGCTCGCGTTCTGCTCGTCGTGCGCCTTGAGGCGCTTCGACCGGGTGATCACGCGCTCGTACTGCGGATGACGGAACACGCGCTCGATGACCACCACGCGCGTCTTGGTCATCTTGTCGCTGACCACCACGCCTTCCCGCGTCTTCTTGACGCCCACTGTCCTGTCCTCCCCCGCCTCTACGCCGTCCGCGGGATGCGCAGCGCCCGCTCTCGCAGGATGGTCTGGGCCCGCGCCAGGTCCCGCCGGGCGATCGCCACCCGCGCCGGGTTCTTGGCCACGCCCATCGAGAGCTGGAACCTCAGGTTGAAGAGCTCCTCTCCGAGCTCGCGGGCTTTCTGCTCCAGCTCCTCGTCGGACATCTCACGCCACTTGGCCGCCTTCATGGTCGCCTCAGCGCCTCACAGGGCCCGCACGCGGGTCACGAACTTGGTCTTGATCCCGATCTTCTGGGCGGCCAGGCGGAACCCTTCCCGGGCCGTCGGCTCGTCCACGCCCTCCATCTCGTAGAGGATGCGACCGGGCTTGACCACCGCCACCCAGAACTCCGGGTTGCCCTTGCCCTTGCCCATGCGCGTCTCCGCCGGCTTCTTGGTCACCGGCTTGTCCGGGAAGATGCGGATGAAGATCTTCCCGCCGCGCTTGACGCTGCGGGCCAGGGACACGCGCGCCGCCTCGATCTGGCGGTTGGTGACCCAGCCCGGCTCGAGCGCCTTCAGCCCGAACTCTCCGAAGGCCAGCGTCGATCCGCGCTGGGCCTTGCCCTTCATCCGGCCGCGCTGGGCCTTCCGGTACTTGACCCGCTTGGGCATCAGCATGGCGGCTTATCCCTCGGCCGCGGTCTTCTGGGTGGGGAGCACCTCACCCTTGAAGATCCACACCTTGACCCCGATGGCCCCGAAGGTGGTGTGCGCCTCCGCGAGCCCGTAGTCGATGTCGGCGCGGATGGTGTGCAGCGGCACCCGGCCGTCGCGGTACCACTCCCGGCGCGCGATCTCGGCGCCGCCCAGCCGGCCCGCGCACGCGATCCGGATACCGTCGGCGCCCAGGCGCAGGGCGGAGGTCACCGCCTTCTTCATCGCGCGACGGAAGGCCACCCGCTTCTGGAGCTGCAGGGCCACGTTCTCGGCCACCAGCTGCGCGTCCAGCTCGGGATGGACCACCTCTTCGATGTTGAGGTAGACCTCCTTGGCGGTGCGCGTCTGGATCTCGTTCTTCAGCTTCTCGACCTCCGCGCCCTTGCGCCCGATGATGATGCCGGGCCGGGCGGTGAAGATCGTGATGCGCGCGCGATTGGCCGAGCGCTCGATGTCGATGCGCGAGATGCCCGCGTGATACAGCGACGACTTGATGAAGCGGCGGATCTTGTGGTCCTCGTGCAGCAGGTTCGCGTACCCCTTGGTGGCGAACCACCGCGAGCTCCACGTGCGCGTGGCCCCCAGCCGGAACCCGATCGGGTGCGTCTTCTGGCCCATGACTACCTCTTGCCTCCCCGCGCCGCCGCGGCGCGCGGAGCGGCCGTCTCGTCGCTGAGCTCGATGGTCAGATGGCTCGTGCGGTGCTTGATGAAGTAGGCGCGGCCCATCGCCCGCGGCGACACCCGCTTCATCGACGGCCCGCCGTCGGCCACCGCCTTGATGACCCGCAGGTCGTCCAGGTTCCGCACCTGATGGTTGTGCTCCGCGTTGGCGATAGCCGAGCGCAGCACCTTCTCGATGAGCCGGCCCGCCGCCTTGGGCGTGTACTGGAGCGTGGCCAGCGCCTCGCCCACCGACTTGCCCCGGATGTGGTCCAGGACGAGCCGGGCCTTGGACGCCGGGACCCGGATGTAGCGTGCGGTCGCTCGCGTGCGCATGATCAGGACTTGCCGGTCGGGGAGGCGGAAGCCTTCTCGGCCTGCCCGTGGGCCTTGAACGTGCGGGTGAGCGCGAACTCGCCCAGCCGGTGTCCCACCATGTTCTCGGTGATGTAGACCGGAATGAACTTCTTGCCGTTGTGCACCGCGAGGGTGTGGCCCACGAACTCGGGCGAGATCGTCGACCGTCGCGCCCAGGTCTTCAGCACCTTCTTCTGGCGTCCGCGGTTCAGCTCCTCGACGCGCTTCTCGAGGCGCT
>DATFYA010000130.1 GCA_035315345.1 Candidatus Methylomirabilota bacterium | reverse complement strand
CGCCCCGATGAGCGCTTGCGCGAAGAGGCCAAACCATCAACCGATGTCCTCCACGGAACGCGCTTAGAATGACCCGTCACCGCTGGACCACCACCGCGCTTCGCGCCGCGATCCTCGCCATCGTCACCGCGTGGACGATCTTCCCGATCTACTACATGGTGAGCCTCGCGCTGACTCCGTGGAACGACCTCTTTCGCCCGGTGTACGTGGTGCACCACCCCACGCTCGACAACTTCAAGTTCGTGCTCCTGCAGGAGAGCCCGTTCGTGAAGTATTTCTGGCGCTGGCTTGGCAACAGCCTGCTGGTATCGACCGCGGTGATGCTCGCGGTGCTCGCGGTGGCCGCGCTGGGCAGCTACGCGCTTGGGCGCATCCGCTTCGGATTGGGACGCTACATCTCGGGCATGACCCTGTTCACCTACATCATTCCCGCCTCGTTCCTGTCGATCCCGTTCTTCAAGATCATGGGCGACTATGATCTTCTCGACACCTACTGGGCGCTCATCTTCGCCATGACCACCTTCGCGGCGCCCTACGCCCTGTGGGTGCTCTGGGACTACGCCAAGACCATCCCGAACGAGATCGACGAGTCCGCCGCCATCGACGGAGCCGGGCCGGTCGCGATCTTCTTCCGGATGTACCTGCCCCTGATCACCCCGACCCTGATCGCGGTGGGAACCTACGCGTTCTTCTTCGCCTGGAACGAATACCTATACGCGGTGCTGCTGCTGCAGGGCGAGAAGATGATCACGCTGCCCGTCGGCATGGGGAACTTCCTCACGTCGGACGACTCACCGTGGAACCTGCTGATGGCCCTCTCGGTGATCTACTCGATCCCGCCGGTGATCTTCTACTACATCTTCCGCCGCTACCTCACCCACGGGCTGGTCTCCGGGGCGGTCCAGGGGACCTAGGCGGGGAGATCACGTCCGCAGAACCGGCAGACCCGGGCGTCGGGCTTGATCATCTCGGCGCAGAACGGGCATTTCTTGAGGCCCCGCGCGGCCGGCTGAACCTCGATCTGCTCCAAGCCCGACTTGAGCAGGAGCGCGTGCGGCAGGGCCACGATGAAGAGCAGGAACCCGTAGAGCCACCACGGCGCGAACCGCCGGCCCTTCTTGTGGGCGATCGTCGCGGGGATGAGGCCGAGCAGGGCCGCGACGATCGCGATCTCCATCGGCTACGCGCCCCGCCTCAGCGCCTCCCACACGCGCGCCGGCGTGACGGGCACCTCGAGGACCGAGGCCCCGCGGGAATGCAGCGCGTCCTCGACCGCATTGGCGATGGCCGCGGGCGGCGCGATGATCGCGCTCTCGCCCACGCCCTTGATCCCCAGGTCGTTGCGCGTGGAAGGGAACGCCAGGATCCGCGTCTCGAAGGCGGGCAGATCGGCGGCGGCCGGGATCGCGTAGTCCATCAGGCTGCCGGTGAGCAGCTGTCCCTGGTCGTCGTAGAGCAGGTCCTCCATGAGCGCGGTCCCGATGCCCCCGGCCAGCCCCCCGTGCAGCTGGCCGTCCACCACCACCGGATTGATGGCCCGCCCGCAGTCGTGCACGGCCAGATACTTCAAGATCCGCACGCGCCCGGTCTCCACGTCCACCTCCAGCGCGCACGCCTGGGCTCCGAACGCGAAGGTCACCGTCTCCGGGGCGAAATAGCCGCACGCCTGCAGCCCCGGGCGCGACTCCCGCAGCAGCGTCTTGTTCCGCACCGCCGCGCGCGACAGATCGCCCAGTGCCACCCCGCGCTCGGGCAGCCCGGCCACGTGCGCCCGCCCGCCCGCCAGCACCACGTCGGCCGGCGCGCACTCCAGCATCTCGGAGGCGACCACCCGCGCCTTGCCCGCCACCTCGCGCGCGGTGCGCGCCACCGACGGTCCCGCGTTCGCGGCCACCCGGCTGCCGCCGGTGCCGTTGCCGTAGGGCAGGCGCGTGGTGTCGGCCGCGATCACGAACACGCGGTCGGGATCCACGCCGAGCTCGGCGGCCGCGATCTGCGCCATGGTGGTCTCGTGCGACTGGCCCTGCGAGGAGACGCCGATGTAGACGTGCACCGTGCCGGTCGAGTCGATGCGCACGTCGGCGCTCTCGAACGGCCCCACCCCGGTGCCCTGCACGTAGGCCGCCAGCCCCACCCCGATCGGCCGCGCCCCGCCCGCGCTCTCGCCCTGGCGCCGGCGCCACGTGTCGTACTCGAAGTCGGCGAGCAGCCGGTCGAAGCTGCCGACGTAGTCGGCCGGATCGTAGGCCACCGGCGTCCCATCGCGATAGACCAGCCCGGTGCGGTACGGCATCTCGTCGGGACGGATCATGTTCCGTCGCCGCACCTCGGCCGGATCGAGGCCGAGCGCCCGGGCTCCTCGGTCGAGCAGCCGCTCCACGACGAAGTTGGCCTCGGGCCGTCCCGAGCCTCGATACGCGGCGCCGAAGACCGCGTTGGTCACCACGTTGGCGGCGCTGACCTCGAGGTTCGGGATGCGATAGGGCCCGGGCAGGTGGTTGATCGTGTTGCGCGTCACCACCTCGCCGCTCGACATGTACGCCCCATGCTCCCGGCTGAAGCTGGTCGTCACCGCGGCGATCGTCCCGTCACGCGTGAGCCCCATCCGGGCCACGTGGCGCTGTCCGCGGTCGGGCGATGCGGTGAGGAAGTGCTCGCGGCGCGACTCCGCCCATTTCACCGGCCGGCCGAGCCGCCGGGCCGCGGCCGCGACGATCAGATCCTCGGAATACGCGTGACCCTTTATGCCGAAGCCGCCGCCGGTGTCGACCACCGCGACGCGCACCTGCTCCTCGGCCACTCCGAGCATTCCCGCGATGACCCCTCGGAGCCCGTACGGGCTCTGGCTGGATGTCCAGAGCGTGAAGCGGCCGTCCGGGCCCTCCGGTGTGGCCACGATCCCCCGCGTCTCGATCGGCACACCGTGGACCCGCCCGATGCCGAGCCGCGCCTCCACCACGAGGTCGGCGCCGGCGAGCGCCGACGACGCGTCGCCCACGCGCGCGGTCGAGAGCCCGGCCACGTTGTCGGGCCACCCGTCGAAGACCCGCGGCGCGCCCGGCGCGAGCGCGCGCTCCAGGGTGCCGGCGGCAGGCAGGGGCTCGTAGTCCACCACGACCGCCGCCGCCGCATCCGCGGCCGCGTAGGCATCCTCGGCGATCACCGCGGCCACCACCTCGCCGACGTAGCGGACCAGCGGATCGCCGAAGACCGGCTGGGTGGTCGGCCGGAACCCGGCGGGCGGCGCCATCGAGGGCGGAATGGGCCGGGCGCACTCCGGCAGATCGCGCGCGGTGTAGACCGCGACGACGGAGGGCACCGCGGCGGCGGCCTTCGTGTCGATGGCGCGAACACGCGCGTGCGCGTGGGGGCTGCGCACGAACGCGGCGTGCAGCATGCCGGGGAAGCGGAGGTCTTCCACGTAGCGGCCGCGGCCGGTGACGAAGCGCTCGTCTTCCCTGCGGCGCAGCGGGGAGCCGATCGGCGTGTCCATTCGCGACCGGAGTATACCCTAGACCCCGGCGCGTCCCGACCGCGCCGGCGATTTGACAGGGCCCGCCGCCCTGGGAGAAAGTCGTGAGCCATGCAGACGGTGTTCGAGGCCTTCGTGGCGACCGCGTCGGCCGTGCCCGCGCAGTCGTTCCTCTGCGTGCCGTCCGCGCCCGGCCGCTCGTACCATCCCGACGGCATCGAGCTGACCTACGGAGCGGTGCGCGACGAGGTGCTTCGCACGAAGCGCGCCTACGAGAACGCGGGCTACGGCCACGGGCATCGCGTCGCGCTGCTCTTCGAGAACCGGCCCGAGTTCTTCTTCCACTACCTGGCGCTGAACGCCCTCGGCGCGAGCGTGGTGCCGGTCAATCCCGACTATCGTCACGACGAGCTGGCCTACCAGATGGATCACTCCGAGGCCGATCTCGCGGTCACGATCTCCGAGCGCGTGGGCTCGCTCGAGGCGGTGGCGGCCGAGCGCGCGCGGCCGCTCCCGGTGGTGGACGCGGGCGCCTGGCCCGCGTCGCTGCCGCGGCCCCGTCCGGCGCCCCGGGACGACGCTCCCGGCCTCGGCAGCGAGACCGGCCTGCTCTACACCTCGGGCACCACCGGGCGGCCCAAGGGCTGCGTGCTGAGCAACTTCTACTACCTGAACGCGGGCGACTGGTATCGCCGCCTCGGCGGACGGCTCACCATCGAGCCCGGCCGCGAGCGGTTCCTCAACCCGCTGCCGCTCTTCCACATGAACTGCCTGGCGGTGACCGCCACGTGCGCGATCCTCACCGGAAACTGTCTGATCCTGCCCGAGCGATTCAGCCCGCGGCGCTGGTGGCCCGACGCGGTGGCCACGCGCGCGACGATCATCCACTACCTGGGCGTGATGCCGCCGCTCCTGCTCAACCAGGAGCCGACCCCGGAAGAGAAGGCGCACCACGTGAAGGCCGGCCTCGGCGCCGGCGTCGAGCCCGAGCTGCACGAGGCCTTCGAGGCGCGCTTCGGATTTCCCCTGGTGGAAGTCTGGGGCATGACCGAGACCGGCCGGATCTTCTCCGACTGCCACGAGCCGCGCGCGATCCATACGCGGGCCTTCGGCCGGCCTCACGGCGGATTCGAGGCGCGGGTGGTGGACGAGCAGGACCGCGAGGTCGCGCGGGAGACGGACGGGGAGCTGCTCGTGCGCTGGGGCGGCCCCGAGGGGCCGCGCCACGGCTTCTTCTCGGGCTATCTCAGGAACGACGCCGCGACCGCCGAGGCGTGGCGGGGCGGGTGGTTCCACACCGGCGACGTCGTGCGCCAGACCGCCGACGGCCTGCTGATCTTCGTCGACCGGAAGAAGAACATCATCCGCCGCTCCGGGGAGAACATCGCGGCCGCCGAGGTCGAGGCGGTCCTGCAGGCCCACGAGGCGGTGGCCCAGGTCGCGGTGCTGGCGGTGCCCGACGAGATCCGCGAGGAGGAGGTCATGGCCTGCGTGGTCCCGATGCCGGGCACCGCCGTCGACGCGGCGCTCGCTGGTCGGCTGGCCGACTTCTGCCTGGAGCGCCTCGCCTACTTCAAGGCCCCCGGCTGGGTGCTGTTCGTCGAGAGCCTGCCGACCACCGGCACCCAGAAGGTGCAGAAGGCCCAGATCTTCCCCCGAGGCGAGGATCCCCGCGCCCGGGCCGGCGCCGTCGACCTCCGCGAGCGGAAGAAGCGCCGCTGAGGTCCCGGCGGGCCCGGGCCGCGTCGGCACTCCAGTCGATCGCGGATGCTAAGATGACAGCATGAGTCTGTCCGAGCGCTCCGCGCGGCTGGCCGAGGAGTTGAGGCAGCGCATCCTGGTCCTCGATGGGGCCATGGGGACGATGATCCAGTCCCGCGGCCTGTCCGCGGAGGACTTCGGCGGGGCGAGGTACGAGGGCTGCAACGAGCATCTGAACCTCACGCGACCCGATGTCATCGCCGCCATCCACGATGCGTACCTGGAAGCGGGCGCAGACCTGATCTCGACCAACACCTTCGGCTGCGCCCCCTATGTGCTCGCCGAATATGATCTGGCCGCGCGCTGCCACGATATCACCCTGGCTGCGGCCCGCCTGTGCCGCGAGGCGGCGGATCGGGCTTCGACGCCGCACCGCCCGCGGTTCGCGATCGGGGCGATGGGTCCGGGCACTCGCACGATCACGGTCACCGCCAACGTGAGCTTCGATGAGGTGCGCGAGGGCTACAACCGGCAGGCCCGCGCGCTGATCGAGGGTCGCGTGGACGCCCTCCTGCTCGAGACCTGTCAGGACACGCTCAACGTCAAGGCGGCGGCCATCGGGGTCAAGCAGGCGATGGCCGAAGCGGGCGTGACGCTGCCGCTCATGATCAGCGGCACGGTCGAGCCGATGGGCACGATGCTGGCCGGGCAGGGGGTCGATGCCCTGTACGCCTCGGTCGAGCACCTGGGCCTCTTCTCCATCGGGCTGAATTGCGCGACGGGGCCCGAGTTCATGACCGACCACCTGCGGACGCTCTCGGACGTGGCCACCTGCTTCGTGACCGTCTATCCCAACGCGGGGCTGCCCGACGAGCACGGCCACTACGAGGAGACCGCGGAGAGCCTGGCGCTCAAGATGCGCCGCTTCGTGGACGAATCCTGGGTCAACGTGATCGGCGGTTGCTGCGGGACGACCCCGGATCACACGCGCGCGCTGGCCCGCCTCGTCGAGGGCCGGGCCCCGCGACGGCCGCCCTCCGAGCGCGCGCCCGCGGTGAGCGGGGTCGAGGCGGTGTACCCGAGCGAGGACGTGCGCCCGATCATCGTGGGCGAGCGCACCAACGTCATCGGCTCGCGACGGTTCAAAGAGCTGGTCGTCGAGGAGAAGTTCGAGGAGGCCTCCGAGATCGGGCGGGCCCAGGTCCGCGGCGGCGCGCAGGTGCTCGACGTGTGCCTCGCCAACCCGGACCGCGACGAGGCCGCCGACGTCGACCGTTTCATGGACTTCATCACGCGGAAGGTCAAGGCGCCGCTGATGATCGACTCCACGGACGCGCACGTGCTCGAGCTGGCCCTGCGCAAGTGCCAGGGCAAGGCGCTGGTGAACTCCATCAACCTGGAGGACGGCGAGGAGCGCTTCGAGCGGGTGGTGCCGCTGCTGCACACCTACGGCGGCGCGGTGGTGGTGGGCTGCATCGACGAGGACAAGCAGCAGGGCATGGCGGTGACTCGGCAGCGGAAGCTCGCCATCGCCGAGCGCTCCCACGCGCTCCTGACCGGCAAGTACGGCCTGCCCGAGCGCGACCTGATCTTCGACCCGCTGGTGTTCCCGGTGGGCACCGGCGACGCCAACTACATCGGCTCCGCGGTCGAGACCATCGAGGGCGTGCGGTCAATCAAGGCGCGCTTCCCGCGCTGCAAGACCATCCTCGGCATCTCCAACGTGTCGTTCGGCCTGCCCACCGCGGGCCGCGAGGTGCTGAACGCGGTCTTCCTGTACGAGTGCACCAAGGCCGGGCTCGACTACGCCATCGTGAACAGCGAGCGGCTGGAGCGCTACGCCTCGATCCCCGAGGAGGAACGGGGCCTGGCCCTCGACCTGATCTACTGGCGCGGCCCCGATCCGGTGGCCGCGTTCGCGGCGCACTTCCGCGGCCGCACCAAGACGCGGGAGGCCGCGGTCCAGCTGCCGCTGGACGAGCGGCTCGCCCGCTACATCGTCGAGGGCTCGAAGGAGGGGCTGCTGGACGACCTCGCGCTGAAGCTCGAGGAGCTGAGCGCGCTCGAGATCATCAACGGTCCGCTCATGAAGGGCATGGAGGAGGTCGGCCGGCTCTTCAACGACAATCAGCTGATCGTGGCCGAGGTGCTGCAGTCCGCCGAGGCCATGAAGGCGGCGGTGGCCTATCTCGAGCAGTTCATGGACAAGGACGAGAGCGCGACCCGCGGCACGATCGTGCTCGCCACCGTCAAGGGCGACGTCCACGACATCGGCAAGAACCTGGTCGAGATCATCCTCAAGAACAACGGTTACCGGATCGTGAACCTGGGCATCAAGGTGCCGCCCGAGGATCTCATCGCCGCGTACCACAGCCACAAGCCCGACGCCATCGGCCTCTCCGGGCTGCTGGTGAAGTCGGCCCAGCAGATGGTGGTCACCGCCCAGGACCTGCGCGCCGCCGGGGTCGAGGTGCCGCTCTTCGTGGGCGGCGCCGCGCTGACGCGGAAGTTCACCGCCACGCGAATCGCCAGCGAGTACGGCGGGCTCACCCTCTACGCCAAGGACGCGATGGACGGGCTCGACCTGGCCAACCGGCTCTTCAGCGCGACCACGCGCGACGCGCTGGTCGAGCGCCTCCGCGCCGAGCAGGAGACCCTCCGCGCGGGCGCCGCGACCGTCGAGGCACCCGCGGCGGCGGCTCAGACCGCGGCGCCCCGCCGCTCGTCGGTCTCGCGCTCCGTGCCGGTGCCGACGCCGCCGGACCTGAAGCTCCACGTGCTGCGCGACGTGCCGCTCGGCCACGTCTTCCCGTACCTGAATCTGCAGATGCTGCTGGGCAAGCACCTCGGGGTGAAGGGCTCGGTCACCCGCCTCCTGGAGCAGGGCGATCCGAAGGTCGTGGAGATCAACGAGGCGGTGGAGGCGCTCGAGCGCCTGGCCATCGAGCAGCACATCCTGCGGGCCGACGGGCTCTACCGGTTCTACGAGGCCGGCGTCGAGGGCGACGACCTGGTGCTGCTCGACGGCGGCCGCGAGGTCGGCCGCTTCCGCTTCCCGCGCCAGCCCGCCGGCGAGCGGCTCTGCCTGTCGGACTACGTGCGCGAGCGGGGGAGCGGGGAGGTGGACTACGTCGCGCTGTTCGCGGTCACCTGCGGAGCGGGCGTGCGCGCCCGGGCCGAGCGCTGGAAGGAGGAAGGTCAGTACCTCCGCTCACACGCGCTGCAGGCGCTGGCCATCGAGTCCGCGGAGGCCTTCGCGGAGATGCTCCACGCGCGCCTACGCACCCAGTGGGGCTTCCCGGATCCGCCCGGTCTCGCCCTATCGGACAAGCTGAAGGCCCACTACCGCGGCATCCGGGTGTCGTTCGGGTACCCGGCCTGCCCGAACCTGGCCGACCAGCGCATCCTCTTCGATCTGCTGCAGCCCGAGCAGATCGGGCTCGCCCTGACCGACGGCTTCATGATGGATCCCGAGGCCTCGGTCTCCGCGCTGGTCTTCCACCATCCGGAGGCCAAGTACTTCAAGGCCGACTGACCCGCCTCATCGTTCGATGATGTCGTCCGCTCGCAGCAGGACCGGTTGCGGGACCCTGAGGCCCAGAGCCTTCGCGGTCTTCATGTTGATCACGAGCTCGAACTTCGTCGGTTGTGCCACGGGCAGGTCGGTGGGCTTGGCGCCCTTGAGGATCTTGACCACGTAGACCGCTGTTTGTTTCCACAGCTCCATGCGGCTCGCCCCATACGCCATGAGGCCGCCGTCGTCCGCGTGCAGGCGATACCCGTAGACCGCCGGCAGGTGGCTCCGCATGGCGAGGTCCGCGATTCTTTCTCGCTCGCCGAGGAAGATCGCGTCCAGCAGCACGACGAGCCCATCGGGGCGCTGTCGTGACATTGTCGCGAACGCCTTCTCGATCTCGGCGGAACTACGCGCCCCCACGGGCTCGAGCCGCACTCCCGACACCGCCTGGGCCGCTCGCAGCTGGCTCTCGTTGCCGGGATTGTCCGGATTCCAGAGGACGACCACCCGGGATACCTTGGGGACGACCTCCATGAGCAGCTCGAGCTGCTTCCCCACCAGTGCCTCGGCGATGAGGGTCGATCCCGTGATGTTGCCCCCCGGCCGCGCGATGCTGGCGACGAGCCCGGCCCCCACGGGATCGACCGCTCCGGCGACGACGATGGGTATCGTCCTCGTCGCCCGCTGTGCCGCCTGAGCCGGTGGCACACCGCCGGTCGCGACGATGACGTCGACCTCGGCCCGAACCAGCTCGGCGGCCAGGCGCGACAGCCGCTCGCTTTTCCCCTCCGCCCATCGGTATTCGACCGCGACGTTCTGACCTTCCACGTAGCCGAGCTCGCGGAGTGCCAGCAAGAAGAGGTCGCGACTATGCTGAAGGTCGGGGTCCGACGCCGAGAACGGTGACAGATAGCCTACGCGAGGCACTTTCCCGACTGGCTGGGCATGGGCAACGGATGGCACCGCAAGGATGATTACGGCGGCCACCACGAGCCTGAGTCTGGCCCAGGTCGCGGCTGAACTCCTTCCCCCGAAGGTCGTCATTGCGGGTCCCGCGCCTGTGGTCGGCCTGCCTATTGATCGATGCACCGAGCTAACATCCGCGACGCCGCGCGCTCAGTCAAGCCCGTCGAGAAGAACTGCGCGGCAGGACCGCCGAGAGCGCGGCACCGCGCCGCGCCCCGCGGAGGGCTCGCGCGACTACGTGTACGTTTGCTCCGTGACGCGTTTATCATCCAGAAGCGCACCCACCTTCACGCGCGCCGCGGCGGCCCTCAAGCAGGTGGCCTGATCGGGGGTAGTAAGGCCGAAGCTCAAGGAAGCAAGTGATGATGCGCATGTCATGCCGCTGTCCTCCATGGGTGCGCCATGAAGATGGCCAGAACAGTGACAGTAGCGGCCAGAATGTCGATGTAGAAAACTGGCCCTGCGGTGCCGGGACGTCGGCTGCCCTTCGCCATGTCGCGGGCGTGGCCGACTGCGGCGGCGAGGTAGAAGATCGCACCGGCAACACACGGACCAACGACGTACGGGAGTCCGAACCAAAGGCCTAAGAGCCCCGCAACGCCCGTACCAACCTCGGCCCATCCCAGTTCGATCTGGAAGCCACTGCCGCGCGGCCATCCAATGGAGTCCGCAATCCGGTCAGGAACGAGCACATGTTGCAGGCCCGACAAGAAAGTGGCTGCGCCATAGAAGACCACGCTGAGCCACAAGAGGCCGACGCGGCCCGCGCGTTCGACCGTCACACCACTGTCACCTATCAGGAGATGGGCGACCGCGCCGGCCACGGTCAAACTGAAGGCGACGATCCAAAACATCTTTCAGCCCCTGGTCTCGCTTTGACAGGGGATTCTCATGCCTTCCCTCGCTGGTCAATTGGTGAGATCACCGGGCGCCCAACTATTACTACGTTTCCCCGGTCAAGACGGCAGGAACCGCTCGCGTGCATCCGGGCGCCCGCCGGCGCTTGGGTGTACGTTACTCCGTGATCCGTGTGACCCCGTGTCAGTAGAATCCGAAGGGATCCGAGGCGATGCCAAGTGCTTCCAAGGTCGGACGAGCAGACCCGAGCGGACACGGCAAGCTCGGGACCGAGCGGGCCGGATAGTTCCGGACCGAGTAGACCGCGCCCTCGCATGCCGAGCCCGCTGACCGCGCCCGGGGTGAGTCCTCGCTTCCTCGCGCTGCTGGCCGCCGAGCCGCTCGATCGGAGCCGGGTGCTGGACGTCGGCTGCGGCTCGGGCCGCCTGACGCTGGCGCTGGCGCCGGCCGCGAAGTGGGTGGTGGGCCTCGATCGAGACGCCGCGGCCATCGCGGAAGCGCGCGGCCACGCGCGGGCCGCCTCGCTGACGAACGCGGAATTCCACGAGGCCGACGTCGAGCGCGATGCCTACAGTGCCTGGGAACCCGACCTGGTCACCGCGCATCTCTGCGCCTCGGACGCCATCGTCGAGCGCGCCGCGGCGGCACTTTCGCCGGGCCACTGCCTGGGCATGGTCGCGTTTCACGTGGACCAGTGGAAGGAGACCGGCCGGGTCTCCCGCTTCGCCTACGACGAGGCGCGGATGCGCGACGTGCTCGAGCGCCACGGGTTCGTGGTCGAGGTGCTCGAGGTGGAGCGCGAGGTGCGGCGGTTCTCGTCGGTCGAGGAGGGACTGGCCGCGGCGGTGGGCCTCGAGGACCGCTGGCGCGCCGACGGCCGCTGGTTCCGCTACATCGCGTTCCTGGAGGGCGGGGGGCGCACACTGACGCGCAGCCACCTCCTCGTCAAGGCGCGCCTCGGCTCCCGGCCATGACGCTCGCCGCCACCACGCTCACCGCGTCGGTCAAGGCCCTGGCGCTCGAGCTGGGCTTCGACCTGGTCACGATCGGACCGTGCGAGCCGCCGGAGCACGGCGCCGCCTTCCGCCGCTGGATCGAGGCCGGGCACGCCGGCACCATGGGCTACCTCGGGCGGCGGCTGGAGGAGCGGCTGGACCCGCGGCGGGTGCTGCCGGGCGCGCGCGCCACCGTCTGCGTGGCGCTGAACTACCACCAGGGCGCGCCGCCCGATGACTCGTGGACGCCGGTGGCCCGCTACGCGTGGGGCCGCGACTACCACGACGTCATCGGCCCGCGTCTCACCCGCCTGGCCGCCCATCTCGCCGACGCCGCCGGCGCCCGCAGCCGCGGCTACGTGGACACGGGCCCCGTGCTCGAGCGCGATCTGGCCGCGCGCGCCGGCCTCGGCTGGATCGGCAAGAACACCATGCTGCTCCACCCGGCGCTCGGCTCCTGGTTCTTCATCGGCGTGCTGCTGACCACCGCCGATCTCGACTTCGACGAGCGGCTGGCCGACCGCTGCGGCTCGTGCCGGGCCTGCCTCGACGCCTGTCCAACGGGGGCCTTCGTGGCTCCCTACGTGCTGGACGCCCGGCGCTGCATCTCCTATCTCACCATCGAGCATCGCGGCGAGATCGAGCCGGGGCTCCACGCGGGAATGGCAGGCTGGCAGTTCGGCTGCGACGTCTGCCAGGACGTGTGCCCGTGGAATCGCAAGGCGCCGGTCAGCCGCGAGACCGAATTCAGACCGCGGGAGCATTACCCCGAGGCGGCCGCGCTCGCGAGCATGGACGACGAGGCCATCCGCCAGCGCTTCCGCGGCACCGCCCTGCTTCGAGCGAAGCCTTCGGGGCTGCGGCGCAACGCTTCGATCTATCTGGAGAACGGCACGTGAGGCTCGACATCGGATTGATGACGTTCGACCTGCCGGCCGTGGCCGAGTACGCGCGCCGCGCCGAGGACCTGGGCTTCGGCGCGATCTGGTCGGCCGAGACGCGGCACGACCCGTTTCTGCCGCTGGCGGTCGCGGCCAGCGCAACCACACGGATCGGCCTCGGCACCGCCATCGCGCTGGCGTTTCCGCGCAGCCCGATGATCCTGGCTCACACCGGCTGGGACCTGCAGAAGGCTTCGGGCGGCCGCTTCGTCATGGGTCTCGGCTCTCAGGTGAAGGCGCACAACGAGCGGCGCTTCTCGGTCCCGTGGGAGGCACCGGGCCCGCGCATGCGTGAGGTCGTGGGAGCCCTGCGGGCTATCTGGGATCGCTGGCAGCATCGCACCCCACTGCGCTTCGAGGGCCGCTCCTACCGATTCGACCTCATGACGCCATTCTTCGACCCGGGGCCGATCGACCATCCACGCATCCCGGTGTACCTGGCCGGGGTGAACCCGCGGATGTGCCGCATCGCGGGCGAGGTGGGAGACGGCCTGCACGTGCACTCCTTCCACAGCGCGCGCTACCTGCGCGAGTGCGTGCACCCCGCGGTGGCCGAGGGCCTCGCGCGCGGCGGCCGCTCGCGCGCCGACTTCACCTTCCGTGCTTCCACCATGGTGGTGCTGGGCGACACGGAGGAGGAGCGGCGACGCAACGCGGGCGCGGTGAAGCAGCAGATCGCCTTCTACGCGTCCACGCGAACGTACCAACCGGTGCTGGCCGCGCACGGCCTCGAGGACCTCGTCCCCCGGCTGCACCAGAAATCGCTCGCGGGGGACTGGGCCGGCATGACCGACCTCATCTCCGACGAGACGCTGGACCTCTTCGCGGTGACCGGGCCCTTCGAGGAGATCGGCGATCGCATCCGCGAGCGCTATCGCGGCCTCTACGACCGCACCCAGCTCTACCCGTCGTTCCAGCCGCCGCTCGACGATCCCCGATGGCCGAAGGTGCTGGCCGCCTTCGAGCGCGCCGGAGGGGCTATGCTACAATCCGACCGCGAGAGGAGAGAGGCATGGCCATCCTGAAGGTCGCCCGTCTTGGACATCCGGTGCTCCGGCAGCGCGCGCTCCCGGTGCCGATCGGCGAGATCCGCGCCGCCGAGACCCAGCGCCTGATCGACGACATGGTGGAGACCATGCGCGAGTACAACGGGGCCGGGCTCGCCGGCAACCAGGTGCACGCGCTCAAGCAGATCTGCGTGATCGAGGTGCACGGCAACCCGCGCTATCCCGACGCTCCCGCCATTCCCCTCACGGTGCTGATCAATCCGGTGGTGACCCCCCTGACCGAGGAGAAGGAAGACGGCTGGGAGGGCTGCCTCTCGGTGCCCGACATGCGGGGCGTGGTCCCGCGCTTCGGCAGCGTGCGGCTGGAGGCGCGCGACCGCGACGGCGGCAAGATCGAGGTGGTAGCCAAGGAGTTCTTCGCCCGGGTCGTCCAGCACGAGACCGATCACCTGAACGGCGTGGTCTACCTCGATCGCATGCGCGACTTCACGACCCTGACCCATCTCGCCGAGTGGAACAAGTACTGGCTCGGCGCCGAGGAGCAGGACGACTAGGAGCAGCCGGGCGATGAAGGTGGTCGCCGTCGTCCGGGATCTCTTCTTCGTCGCCCGCATCCGCGAGACCGCGCGCCTCGTGGGCACCCCGCTCAGCTTCGCCCGCACGCCCGAGGAGCTCGACGCGATTCTCGGCCCGTCGTCGCCGGGGTCCGCCGATTTAGCTATCGTGGATCTTACGATGAATGATTGGGACTACGACGCCATCTTCGCGGCCCTCGATGCGGCCCCCGCGGTCGCGGTGCTGGGGTTCACCACCCACGCCCTCGCCCGCGCAACCCAGCCGTTGCACGCGCGCTGCCGCCGAGTGGTCACCAAGGAAGCCTTGACCCGGGAGCTGCCCGATCTCCTGCAGCGCGGGCTCGCCGCATGACCGCCGAGGAATTCGTCGCCCGGCTCGACGAGGCCAACCAGGCGGTGCTGCGCCGGCTGGAGCCGGACGCGACGCTCAAGCCGGAGGTCTCCGGCGCGTTGACCGTGACCAATCTCCTGAAGGTCGCCCTGAAGAACGAGATCGAGGCCACCGAGATCGCGGCCCGCTGGCTGGTCGGCACGAGCGACGTCGAGGTGAAGATGGCCTTCGCGCGCCAGGCCGGCGACGAGGCCAAGCACTACCGGATGATCGCCGACCGCCTGGGCGAGCTGGGCTTCGACGCGCGCGGCTTCGATCCGCTCGCTCAGGGCTTCGGGCCCCTGTTCAACTATCTCGACGCGCTCGAGACCACCGTGGAGCGCGTGGCGGCGGGGCAGTTCACCCGGGAGGCCATCGCGGTGGTGAAGAACCGCCAGTTCATCGAGTTCTGCGATCGCGCGGGCGACGCCATGACGGCGACCCTCTACCGCGAAATCATCGAGCCCGACGAGCGCTTCCATCACCAGCTCGGCCGGTCGCTCCTCCTCAAGCTGGCGACGACACCGGGGGCGCAGGAGGCGGCGCGGCGCGCGGCGGTTCGCACGCTGACGCTCGCCGAGGAGCTGCAGGGGGCGGCGCTGCGCACCGCGGGCATCCACCACGCCCCCGGCTGTTGATGGATCCAGACCCCTCGCTGGCCGAGTTCACCGCCGCGGTCCGACGTCCCGATCCGGAGGTTCCGCTGGCCCGAGCCGCACTGCTCATCGCGGCGGCCGAGCAGCCCGGCCTCGACGTGGACGGGTACCTGAGCCACTTGAATGGGCTGGCCGACGCGGCCGAGCCCGCCCGACGCGCGGGCGACGCCCTGTCGCGCCTGCATCGGCTGCGCGAGTTCCTGTTCGAGGAGATGGGGTTCGCGGGCGACCGCGCCGACTACTACGACCCGCGCAACAGCCACCTCAACGAGGTGCTGGATCGCCGCGTCGGCATCCCCATCACGCTCTCGCTCGTGCTGATCGAGACGGGTCGGCGGCTCGGCCTCGAGATGGAGGGCATCGGGCTGCCCGGCCACTTCATCACCGGCGCGCGCATCGCGGGGGAGCACGTGCTGCTCGACCCCTTCAATCGCGGCGCGATCCTCACCGTGGAGACCTGCGGCCAGGTGGTGAATCGCGCGCTCGGCCGGCCGGTGCGTCTCACGCCGGCTCACTTCGCGCCGGTGGACAACCGCCACTTCCTCGCGCGCATGCTGGCCAATCTCAAGGGCATCTACTGGCGGCAGGAGGCGTGGGACAAGGTGGTGCGGGTCATCGACCGGCTCCTCGCGCTCGATCCCACCGCGGCGGGCGAGCGGCGCGACCGTGGCACCGCGTGGAGCAGCATGGGCCGGCTCGAGCGCGGGGTGGCCGACTGGGAGCGCTATCTCACCGAGTTCCCCGACGCGGGCGACCACGAGCAGGTGCGCAGCCAGCTTCGCCGCGTGCGCCAGAAGCTGGCCCGGCTGAACTAGCCCCATGCGAGTGCAGGGCGGCACCAACCTCTACGGCTTCTCGGTCGGCATCCTCATGCTCGACACCCGCTTCCCGCGGATCCCGGGGGACATGGGCAACGCGGGCACGTTCGACTTCCCGGTGCGCTACCACCGCGTGACCGGCGCCTCGCCCGATCGGGTGGTGCGCCAGGGCCAGCGCGAGCTGCTGCCCGCCTTCATCGAGGGCGCGCGCTTCCTCGAGCGCGAGGGCGTGCGGGCGGTGACGACCAACTGCGGTTTTCTGGCCAAGTTCCAGCCCGAGATGGCGGCGGCGGTGGCGATCCCGGTGTTCACGTCGAGCCTGATGCTGGTGCCGCTGGTGCAGCGCATGCTGCCCCCCGGCCGCGCGGTCGGCGTGCTCACCGTCGACTCCACGTCGCTCGGGAGCGAGCACCTGGCGGGCGCGGGCATATCCCCGGACACGCCGCTGGTCGTCGCGGGACTCGAGGGTGAGAAGGAGTTCACCCGCGTGCTGCTCGACGATCTCCTCTCACTGGACGTGGAGGCCGCGCGCCAGGAGCACCTCACGGTGGCCCGGCGGATGGTCGCCCGGAACCCCGAGGTCGGCGCGATCGTGCTCGAGTGCACCAACATGCCGCCCTACCGAGCCGACATCCAGGCCGCCACCGGCCTGCCCGTCTTCGACATCACCACGCTGGTCCGCATGGTGCACGAGTCGCTGCGGCACGGCTTGTCGCCGCGTCCCGAGTGAGCACGCGGCCCGCGTGACCCAGACCGCCGACGTCATCATCGTCGGAGCCGGCATCATCGGCGGGTCGGTGGCGTTTCACCTGCTCGAGCGCGATCCCCGGCTGCGGGTGGTGATGCTGGAGAAGGAGGCCCTACCGGGAACCGGCGCCACCTCGAAGGCCACCGGGGGCGTGCGCTTCCAGTTCTCCACCGAGGCCAACGTGCGTCTCACGCAGCTCTCCTATCGCTACTTCACGCACGACCGCGAGATCCTCGGCTGCTCGGTGGACTTCATCCGCCATGGCTACCTCTTCGTCACGACCTCCGAGGATACCCTCGAGCAGGGGCGGCGCAGCGTGGGCCTGCAGCGCGGCCTCGGCGTGCCGAGCGAGGTGCTCACCCCGGCCCAGATCCAGACGCACCTGGCCCCGCTGATCACCGACGATCTGGTGGGTGGGACGTTCTGCGCCGACGACGGCTCGGCCGATCCGTACTCGATGCTCCAGGGCTTCCTCTCGGTCGCGAAGGGTCGGGGCCTTCGGCTGCTGACCGATCACGCGGTCACCGGCCTCGTGCTGAACGGCGAGCGCGTCACCGGCGTGCGCACGCGCCGGGGCGACTGGAGCGCGCCGGTCGTGATCGACTGCGCGGGGCCACACGCCGACGAGATCGGCGCGATGGCGGGCGTCGACATCCCGTCGCGGCCGTACCGTCGGCAGGTGATGGTCACCGAGCCACTGCCGAGCCTGCCCGCGGTCTTTCCGCTGATCGTCGACCTGGACACCGGCTTCTACGTCCACCGGCAGGGGCTGAGCGCGGTGCTGATGGGCGGGACGGACAAGGACCTCCAGCCGGGACACGACACCACGGTGGACTGGGGGGCCTTCGACGCGGTCTTCCGCGCGGCCGCGCGCCGCGTGCCGCCGCTCGCGGAGGCCCAGGTGATGCGCGCCTACGCGGGCGTGCGCGATCTCACCCCCGACTACCACGGCATCCTCGGGCCGGCGCGCGAAGCGCCCGGCCTCTACGTGGCCTGCGGATTCTCCGGCCACGGCTTCATGCACGCGCCCGCGATCGGGATCCTCATGACCGAGATCCTGCTTGACGGCCGCGCCGGCAGCATGGATATTGACGCATTGTCCCTCGACCGCTTCGCCGCGGGAAGACTGCGCGCCGAAGCCAACATGTTCTGAGCTCTCACAGGAGGCGGTGCCGATGCTGAAGCGTTTGGGGCTCGTGGTGATGACTCTGGCCCTCGTGGCCGCGCTGGCCGGTAGCGCGACCGCCCAGCAGTCGCTGACCTGGACCGCGGGGGCGGTGGGCGGCGGCTGGTACACGATCTCGGGCGGCATGGCCGAGCTGCTGCGCGAGAAGGCCGGGCTCAACGTCAAGGTGATCCCGGGCGGCGGCACCCAGAATCCTCTGCTGGTGGAGAAAGGCGACGCCGAGCTCGGCATGGGGCTGCCGCCGCTGCTGGGCGCGGCCTACCGCGGCGAGGATCCGTATCCCGGCCAGAAGATGGAGAAGCTGCGCGCGCTCGCCGGCAACATGAGCCTGAACACCTTCCATTTCTACGTCGCGGCCGACTCGCCGTTCGCCAAGATGACCATGGAGGAGATCTTCAAGACCAAGAAGCCGATGCGCCTGGCCATCTCCAAGCCCGGCTCCTCCGACGTCTGGGTCTTCGAGAAGATCATGGAGTTCTACGGCTACTGCCAGCCCGGCAAGAGCGCGGACTGCTACAAGACCTGGGAGGCGGCCGGGACCAAGTTCTTCCGCGGCTCGTACTCGGAGCAGGCGGGCGCGTTCAAGGACCGCAACGTGGACGGGACCTTCACCTTCCTGGCGCTGCCCGGCGCCTCGATCACCGAGGCCTCGGTGGGCCGCGAGCTGAAGATCCTCGCCTTCCCGAAGCCGCTGCTGGAATACCTGGGCAAGTTCGGCATGGGCGAGGGGGTGATCCCGCCCGGCACCTATCCCAAGGCGGTCAACGGCAACGAGCCGGTGGTCTCCGCCACCATGGGCACCACCATCACGGTCTCGAGCGCGATGTCGAACGACCTGGCCTACAAGATCACCAAGGCGCTGAACGACAACGCGGACCGCGTGCGGAAGATCCACGGCAGCCTCGCCGACTACGATCCGTCGAAGGGCTATCTCTTCCTGGGCGTGGCCCTGCACCCCGGTGCGGAGAAGTACTACCGCGAGAAGGGATGGCTCAAGTAGCCGCGCCCGTCGGGGCCTGACGCGTCGGAGGCGGGAGGATCAGAAAGCTCGACGGGTGGGTCTACTGGGCGGCCGGCGCCTACGCGGTGGCGGCCGCCCTCTTCCATTTCTACACCGCGGGATACGGCACGCTCGAGCCCCGCCTCCAGCGCGCGGTCCACCTGCTGTTCCTCATCCCGCTCGCGTTCCTCGCGTTCCCGTTCAACTCCCGCTCGCCGAAGACGCGGCCGAGCGCCTTCGACTGGCTCTGGGCCGCCATCACCGCGGTGGCGAGCCTCTATCACATATGGAACGCGGACCGGCTGAATCACCGCTGGGAGGGCGCCTCCCCCGTGCTGCCCATCGAGGTGATCATCGGCAGCGTCATGGCCGTCCTGGTCATCGAGGCGTGCCGCCGATCGCTCTCGCCGTGGATGGCGGTCACCATCTCGGTCTCGCTCCTCTACCTGGCCACCAGTCAGTGGATCCCGGGCCTGTTCAACTTCAAGGGCTACTCGTTCCCGCGCATGGTCGAGTTCGTCTACCTGGCGGGCGACGAGGGCATGTACGGCTTCCTCACCGGCATCTCCTCCAACATCCTGTTCATCTACGTGCTCTTCGCCGCGGTCATGATGAAGGCGGGCGTCGGCGAGTTCGTCATCGACGTGGCGGTGCGCCTGGCCGGCTGGGCCCGGGGAGGCCCGGCCAAGATCGCGGTCATCGCCTCGGCCCTCTTCGGCACCATCTCCGGCTCCACGGTGGCCAACGTGTACGCCACCGGCTCCTTCACGATCCCGCTCATGAAGAAGGGCGGCTACAGCGCCAAGAACGCGGCCGCCATCGAGGCCATCGCGGGCACCGGCGGGCAGATCATGCCGCCGGTCATGGGCGCCGGCGTGTTCATCATGTCGGAGGTCACCGGCATCTCCTACTTCGACATCATCAAGGCGGCGGCCATCCCGGCCATCCTCTACTACGTCGGCCTCATGGCCATGGTGCACTTCCTGGCCCTCCGCTACGGCATGCGGCCGGTGCCGCGCTCCGAGCTGCCCTCCTGGAAGCCGGTGCTGCGGCACGCCTACTTCGCGATCCCGTTCGCGCTCATCGTCTACCTGCTGGCCGAGGGCTACTCGCCGACCGGCGCGGCCTTCTACACCATCGTGGTGACCTTCGTGCTCTCGTTCCTCGACCGCCAGACCTGGATGACGCCGCGAAAGTGCTGGGAGGCCCTCACCGAGGCGTCGTACTCGGCGGCCACCATCGCGGTGGCGCTGGCCGGCTCGGGCATGATCGTCGGGGTGCTGACCCGTACCGGGGCTGCGCTCGCCTTCAGCGGCGTGGTGGTGCAGGCCGCCGGCGGGGTGCTCTTCGTCGCGATGCTGCTGGTGTTCGTGGTGGTGTCCGTGCTCGGCACCGGCATCCCCACCACCGCGGCGTACGTCATCTCGGTCACCGTCGGCGCCGCCGCCATGGGCAACCTGGGCGTGGGCCTGCTCGCCGCGCATCTCTTCGTCTTCTACTACGCGGTGCTGTCGGACCTCACCCCGCCCGACGCGGTCACCGCCTTCGCGGCCGCGAACATCGCGGGCGCCGACATGTTCGCCACCGGCATCGAGGCCTTCCGCCTGGGGGTCGCCGGCTTCTTCGTGCCGTTCGCGTTCGTGTACCACCAGGAGCTGCTGCTCAAGGGCGAGTGGCCGCAGATCATCCTGGTGTCGGCCATGGCCGCGCTCTCCGCGATCGCGCTGGCCTCGTGCGTGGTGGGGCATGCGTGGGGGCCGGTCTCCGGCTGGCTCCGCTGGCTGTGCCTGGCCGCGGCCGCGCTCATGATCTCGCGCCGTGGCCCGGTGCAGGCGCTGGGGCTGGCCCTGTACGCCGGGATCCTGGTGCTCAGCGCCCGACGGCGCGCCGAGCTCGCGGTCAGCCGCGGCTGAGGCGGTCCAGCAGGGTCGCGTCCGCGGGCGGGAACTCGTAACGACGGAGGTCGGCGGGACGCACCCACGCCAGCTCCTGCCCCTCGAGCGGCCGCGCCTCGCCCTCGATCGCGCAGCGGAAGAACGACAGGCGCACCCGCTTCTCGGGATAGCTCCAGTCCACCCGCTCCAGGAGCGGCCCCACCGTCACGCGCACGCCCAGCTCCTCGGCGATCTCCCGCGCGAGCGCCGCCTCCGGGCTCTCGTTGGCGTTCTGCTTGCCGCCCGGGAACTCCCACAGGCCGCCGAGATGCAGCGCCGCCGGCCGCCGGGCGATCAGGATCAACCCGTCCCGCTCGATCACCCCAGCCACGACGCACACGAAGCCCTCTCCCCTCCGGGGAGAGGGCAGGGTGAGGGGATCCCCGCTCACGACGCGGTCCACCCGCCGTCCACCGCGAGCGTCGCGCCGGTCACGTACCGCGCCCCGTCGGAGGCCAGGTAGAGACACGCGGCGGCGATGTCGTCGACGTGACCGGCGCGGCCGATCGGGATCCGGCGCTCGAGCATCCCGCGGCGGAAGTCGCTCACGCCCTGGCTGATGACGGTGTCGATCGTGCCGGGCGCGACCACGTTCACCCGGATGCCGTCCTTCACCAGCTCGACCGCCGCGGCGCGGGCCAGCGCGTTGAGCCCGCCCTTGGAGGCGACGTAGGGGGAGAAGAACGGCGCGGCCGCCTCGCCCAGCGCGGAGCCGATGTGGATGATCGACCCGCCGCCCCGCGCGCGCATGGGAGCGATCACCATGCGGGTCAGGACGAAGGCCCCGACCAGGTTGATGCGCAGCACCTCCGCGAAGTCGGCGGCCGATATCTCGCCGAGCGGGGCGTTGAGGCGGACCGCCGCGGAGTTGACCAGCACCTCCACGCCGCCCCACCGGCCGCATGCGTCGTCCACCAGGCGGGCCACGTCTCCCTCCACGCCGGCGTCGCCCGCGACCGCGCGCGCGATCCCGCCGGTCGCGGTGATCGCCTCTACCGCCTCGCGCAGCGGCTCGGCCCGGCGGCCGAACACCGCGACCCGCGCGCCCTCGCGCGCGAAGGCCAGCGCGATGGCGCGCCCGATGCCGGTGCCGCCGCCGGCCACGATCGCGGTCTTGCCCTCAAGCGTGCGCACGAGCGCCTCGCCCGCGGCCGCGCGTCGTCCGGTACGTCGCGCAGAAGCGGTTCATGGGGCAGCGGCGGCAGCGCGGCGCCCGGGCGGTGCACCACGTGGCCCCGAAGTCCATCAGGGCCTGGTTGTAGTCGTACGCCTTCCGCGGCGGCACGAGGGCGCCGGCGAGATCCCAGATCGTCTTCTGGCCCCGCAGGCGTCCGAGACGCCGCGGCCCGAGGAACACCCGGCCGAGGACGCGCCGCACGTTGGTGTCCACGATGGGCACCGCGCGGCCGTACGCGAAGCATCGCACCGCCCCCGCGGTGTAGCGGCCGATGCCGCGCATGCCGCGCAGCAGGGCGTCGTCGTCGGGGAGACGGCCGCCGTAGCTCGCGACCGCCTCGCAGGCGATGCCGCGCAGGTTGATCGGGCGGATGTTGTAGCCGAGCGGGTACCAGAGGCGCGCGACCTCCTCCGGAGTCGAGCCGGCGAGGCTCTGGAGCGTCGGATACCGGTCCAGGAACTCGTGATACTTCGGGATCACCCGATCGACCTGGGTCTGCTGAAGCATGATCTCGGAGACGAGGATGCGGTACGGATCCTCGGTGCGCCGCCACGGCAGGTCGCGGCGATGCCGCCCGTACCAGGCGAGCAGACGGCGGCGAAATCGCGAGCGGGCGGGCGGGGCGGGCAATCCGGTCGGCGACACGGGCGCCATTGTGTACGAGGTGCCGGGCGCCCCGCAAGTTGACAGCGCTCTCCCGCGCGTCAACAATACGTTCACCATGTCCGACGTCGCCCGCGAATATCGTGCCGCCCGCGAAGCGGTCGTGCTCTTCGACCGCTCGAGCCTGGGGAAGGTGACCGTCACCGGCCGCGATCGACTGGCGTTCCTGCAGGGCATGCTCACCAACGACGTGAAGGGACTCCAGCCCGGGCAGGGCGCGCCCGCCGCGTTCCTCGACGCTCACGGCAAGGTGATGACTCTGCTGGTGGTCTACGCGGCGACCGACCAGGTGCTGATCGAATTACCCGCGGACATGACCGAGAAGACGCTCCAGACCCTGGATCACTACCTCATCTCCGAGAAGGCCTACTTCGAGGCGGCCGACACCGCCTTCGCGATCCTGTCGTTGCAGGGTCCGGCCGCCCGCGCGCTGCTGGAGGGCCTGAGCGGCGGCGCGATCGACCTGGCTCCGTACGCGCACGCGGAGGTCGGAATGGACGCCGGGCCGGTGCGTGTGATCAACCGCGCCGAGGGGCCGGGACCCGGGTTCCACTGCTGGGTGGCCGCGGACCGGGCGGAGGCGCTGCGTGGCGCCCTCGTGGGAGCGGGCGCGGTGCCGGCGGGCCCCGAGACGCTCGACGTGCTGCGGGTCGAGGCCGGCCAGCCCTGGTATCCGCGCGACGTCGACGACTCGGTGATCCTGCCCGAGACGCGCCTCGAGTCGCTCGTCAGCTACACGAAGGGGTGCTACATCGGCCAGGAGACCGTCGCGCGGGTGAAATACCGCGGGCACGTGAACCGGGCGCTGAGCGGCCTCGTGATCGAAGGCGATCGCATTCCCGAGGCGGACGCGCGGGTGACCGCGGAGGGCAAGGACATCGGCCGCGTGACCTCGGCGGTGCGCTCGATCGCTCTCGGCCGGCCGATCGCGCTGGGCTACGTGCGCCGCGAGCACTTCGAGCCGGGTAGCCCGGTGACGGTGGCGGATGCCGCCGGCGAGCAGCCGGCCCGCGTGGTCGCGCTGCCGTTCGTCCCGGGCTCCTGACGGGCACCGGCCCCGTGCCCTCGTCGCGCCCCGCGAACCGCCTCGCCTCGGAGACGAGCCCCTACCTCCTGCAGCATGCCCACAACCCGGTGGACTGGTATCCGTGGGGCCCCGAGGCCTTCGAGCG
>DATFYA010000129.1 GCA_035315345.1 Candidatus Methylomirabilota bacterium | reverse complement strand
CCCCGCCTCTTCGTGCCCCCGCTCAGCGAGGCGCTGACCGCGCTCGTGACCGACCGGCGCGAGTACCTCGGCAGCCTGCCCACCACCTTCGGCGAGATCCTGGCCTCCTACGCCATCGTCTGCGGGGGCGGGATCCTGCTCGGCCAGGTGGTGGGCGCCTCGGCGACCGCGCGCCGCATGCTGCTGCCGGTGCTGCGCAGCGCCTACGCGGTGCCGCTGGTCGTGCTCTACCCGGTGATGATGGTGTGGTTCGGCCTCGGCTCGCAATCGAAGATCGCGTTCGCCGCGATCTACGCGTTCATCCCGACCATGCTCACCGCGGTCGCGGGAGTCGCCGCGCTGAGCCCCGCGCTCAACGAGACCGCGCGCGCCTTCGGGGCCACCCGCGCCCAGCAGATCCTCTACATCTCGCTCCCCGCCAGCCTGCCTTCGATGGTGGCCGCGCTGCGCCTGGGCGGGGCCCTCGTCATCGTGGGCGTCATCGTGGCCCAGATGCTGGGCGCGGCCGACGGCCTCGGCTTCCTCATCACCCGCCATCGCACGCTGCTCAACAGCCCCGGAGTGTACGCCGGCATCGTGCTGGTGCTCCTGATCACCGGGATGCACGAGATCCTCCTCCGCCGCCTGGAGCGCCGGGTGGCCGCGTACCGTCAAGGAGCCTGAGCATGATCCCCCGGCATCCCCTCGTCACCACCGTGGTCGGCAGCTATCCCCAGCCCGACTGGCTCGTGGACCGGGCGCTCTTGTCCAAGGGGGTTCCGCGGGTGCGGCTGCAGGCGATGTGGCGGGTGCCCGAGCCGTTCCGGCAGGCCGCCCAGGACGACGCCACCATCGTGGCCATCCGCGCGATGGAGCGCGCCGGCATCGACGTGATCAGCGACGGCGAGATCCGGCGCGAGAGCTACTCGAACCACTTCGCCACCGCCCTCGACGGCGTGGACGTGGCGCAGCCCGCGGTGATCACCGACCGCTACGGCAATCAGACCCACGTGCCGCGCGTGGTCGGCCGCGTGCGCCGCACGCGCCCGGTCGAGCTGCGCGGCCTGCAGTTCCTCCGCGCCAACACCGACCGCCCGGCCAAGATCACCCTGCCCGGCCCCTTCACGATGGCGCAGCAGGCCAAGAACGAGCACTACCGTGACGTGGAGTCGCTCGCGATGGATCTGGCCGCGGCGGTCAACGAGGAGGCGCGCGAGCTGCAGGCCGCCGGCGCCGATCTCATCCAGCTCGACGAGCCGTGGCTGCGCAACGATCCGGAGGCGGCCGGGCGCTTCGCGGTGCCCGCGATCAATCGCGCGCTGGAGGGCATCACGGTGCCCACCGCGCTCCACCTCTGCTTCGGCTACGCGGCGGTGGTGCGGCACCAGAAGCCGACCGGCTACTCGTTCCTGCCCCAGCTCGCCGCCACCACCGCGCAGCAGATCTCCATCGAGGCCGCCCAGCCCAAGATCGATCTCGGCGTGCTCGCCGACCTCTCGGGCAAGACCATCGTGCTGGGCGTCATCGACCTGTCCGACCCCGCGGTCGAGACCGCGGAGCAGGTGGCCGCGCGCATCCGCGCCGGCCTGACCCGCACGACCCCGGACCGGCTGATGCCCGCGCCCGACTGCGGGATGAAGTACCTGCCCCGCGAGACCGCCTTCGGCAAGCTGCGGGCGCTCAGCGAGGGCGCGCGCCTCGTCCGCTCGCAGCTGTCCTAGTTCCGGCGGGCCGGTGCGCGCGGTCTTCCGCGCACGCTCCGCGCCGTGGTACTCATACCCACATGCTCTGTGGCGTGTGCCGGGCCGACAACCCGACGGGAAACCGTTTCTGCGATCAGTGCGGCTCGGCCCTGGACAAGGCGTGTCCGAGCTGCGGGGCGAGTCTCCGGCCGGAGGCCAAGTTCTGCGGAGCCTGCGGCAAGCGCCTCGGTGAAGCGGGCCCGGTCCCCGCGGGAGGCCGGGCCCCCGCCGGCCCGGCGCCGTCTCCGCTGGACTACCGGAGTCCCGTCGTCGGCTACACGCCGCGGCATCTTGCCGACAAGATCCTGAATTCCCGGTCGGCGCTCGAGGGGGAGCGCCGCCAGGTCACCGTCCTCTTCGCGGACATCGCGGGCTTCACCACCATCGCCGAGCGGCTCGACCCGGAGGACGTCCATCGCATCGTGGATCGGTGCTTCGAGCTCATCACCGCCGAGGTGCATCGGTTCGAGGGCACCATCAATCAATACACCGGCGACGGGGTCATGGCGTTGTTCGGAGCGCCGATCGCCCACGAGGACAGCCCCCGGCGCGCCGCCCACGCCGCGCTCGCGATCCAGCGCGCGCTCCGGGACTACGATGGCGAGCTCCGGGCGCAGGGAGGCCTCCACCTCCAGATGCGGATCGGCCTGCACACCGGGCCGGTGGTGGTGGGCAAGATCGGCGACGACCTGCGGATGGACTACACCGCGGTGGGCGACACGACCAACCTGGCCGCCCGCCTCCAGCAGACCGCCCGGCCGGGCAGCGTCGTGGTGAGCGAGGCAACCCACGACGTCATCGACACCTTCTTCGAGACTCTCGATCTCGGCGAGATCTCGGTGAAGGGCCGCGCGCCCGTCCGGGCCTTCGAGGTCGTGCGGAGCCGCGCCCGCCGCTCCCGGCTCTCCGCCGCGGTCGAGCGGGGACTCACCCGCCTCGTGGGTCGCGCCCGGGAGGTCGGAACCCTGCTCGAACGCTTCGCGGACGTCAAGCAGGGGCGGGGCCAAGTCGTCTCCCTGGCCGGCGACGCGGGCATCGGCAAGTCGCGCCTGCTTCTCGAGTTCCGGCGCGCCCTGACGGAGTCCGGAGAGTCGCCCACGTGGCTGGAGGGGCAGTGCGTCTCCTTCGGTCAGTCCATCCAGTTCCTGCCGCTCATCGAGCAGCTGCGGCTGAACTTCGAGATCGAGGAATTCGACGGAGAGCCAGAAATCATCGCCAAGGTCGAGCACGCGATGCGCCGGATGGGAGAGCTCGACGCCCACATTCCATATGTCCGTTACCTGCTGTCCGTCGACCCGGGCGACCCGGCGATCCTCGACATGGATGCGGGCGCGCGCCGAGGGAAGTGCTTCGAGGCGATCCGAGCCCTTTCCGTCCGCGGGGCCCGGCGCCGGCCTCTCGTGCTCGTTTTCGAGGACCTGCACTGGGTCGACTCGGGCACCGAGGAGTATCTGGCGTCGATCGTCGACGCGGTGGCCGGCGTGCCTCTCATGCTGATCCTCACGTACCGGGTGGGCTATTCGCCCGCGATCCCGGCCCGCAGTTTCCACACCGTGCTGACCCTGCACCCGCTGTCCGAGACGGACGCGGTGGACATGGCCGGCCACGTGCTCGGCGCGGCCGACCTGCCCCCGGCGCTCCGCCGGGCCCTGCTCGAGAAGGCCGAAGGCGTGCCGCTCTTCATCGAGGAGGTGATCAAGACGCTGCTCGACCTCGGCATGCTGCGGCGGGAGGGAGACCGCTACCAGGTGGTGCAGAGCGTCGGCTCGCTCGACGTCCCCAACACCATCCAGGGCATCATCATGGCCCGGCTCGACCGGCTCGGGGAGGAGGGCAAGCGCACCGTCCAGCTCGCCTCGGTCATCGGGCGCCAGTTCCTGGGGCGGCTGCTGCAGCGGGTCGCGGGGCTGACCGAGCGGCTCTCGGACCTGCTGGAGGAGCTGAAGGACCTCGAGATCATCTACGAGCTCGGTCTGGCACCCGAGCCCGCCTACATCTTCAAGCACGCGCTCATCCAGGACGTGGCGTATCAGAGCCTGCTCAAGGAGCGCCGGCGAGACCTCCATCGGGCGGTGGGCATGGCCATCGAGGAGATCTATGCCGACCGTCTGGCCGAGCACGCCGAGGAGCTGGCTCATCATTTTCAGAACGGGGGCGAGTGGAGCAAGGCCTTCACCTATCTCGTCCGGTCCGGCGACCGCGCGAAGGCCGCGTACGCGAACGAGACCGCCCTCGACCTCTACGCGCGCGCCCTCGAGGCGAGCGAACGAGTGACTCCCGCGATCGAGCCGACCCGGATCGAGGAGGTCCATCATCGGCGGGGCGAGGTGCTGCGCCTACTGGCCCGTTACCCGGACTCCATCGCCGCGTTCGAGCGCGTGCGCGAGGCGGCTCGCCGTGGCGGCGACCGCGTGCGCGAGGGTGAGGCGCTGGTCGAGATCGCCTACAGCCAGTTCCTGGTCTTCAGCAGCGAAGGGATCGACCAGTGCCGCCGGTTCGCCCAGGAAGCCCTGGCCATCGGGCGCGAGACGGGGGACCAGCACGTGGTGGCCCGAAGCCTCTGCTACCTCGGCTTGGTGGCGCAGGCCGAGGGCGATCCGGCCGGGGGGGACCGTCTCTTCGAAGAATCACTGGGCATCGCGAGGGCCGCCGGGTTCGCGGACACCGTCGCGGTGAACCTCACCTGGCTCGGAGCCCACGCCAACTGGCGCGGGGAGTTCACCCGGGCGATCGAGACGAGCCGCCAGGCCATGACGGCGGCCCGGCAGCTCAACGATGGGCTGTCGGAGCTGCTTTCGCTGGCCTTCCTCTGCCTGGCCCAGATCGGCCTGGGCGACTACCGGGAAGCCATCGTCACGATCGACGAAGGGCTCGTCAAGGCCCGCGAGCGCAACAACTCGTTCATCGTGGGCCGTCTCACCAACACGCTGGGCTGGCTCTATCAGGAGCTCGGCGACTTCGCGCGGGCCACCGAGTACAACCGCGAGGCCGCGGACATCGGACGCCGGGCGAAGAACGCCAACGTGGAGGTCAGCTCGCTGATCAACCTGGGGCTGGACCGGCTCCACCTCGGCGACCCTCGTCGAGCCATCGCGGCAATGGAAGAGACGCAGGAGCGCGTCGAGAAGCACGCACTCGGCGCTCACCGGTGGCGGTGGTCGAACCACCTGAGCCTGTATCTCAGCGAGGCATTGCTCGCGACCGGCGAAGCCTCGCCCGCGCTTCAGCAGGCCGACAAGGCGCTGGCCCAGGCTCGCGGCACCGGATCGGTCAAGTATCAGGCCAAGGCCCTCGCGCTCCGCGGCCAGATCCTCCTCGAGGCCGGGCAGGGCCACGACGCCTCCCGCGAGCTCGCGGAGGCCCTGGCGCTCGCCCGCCGCATCGGCTATCCCACGCTCACGTGGCAGGCCGCGCATCTCCTGGCTCGCGCCCAGGCCGCCACGGGAGACGCCGAGGGCGCGGCGCGCAGCGCCCGCCTCACCCTCGAGACCATGGAGCAGATCGCCGGACGCGTTCCCGACTCCGACTTGCGGCGCGCGTTCCGGTCCTGGCGTCGCGTGGAGACGGCCCGGGAAGACGCCGATCGGCTGCTGCGCGGCTGAGGGCGCGCCGGACCTGCCGCGCCCCGCGCGTGCAGAAAGCCCGCTCAGCTGTGCTGGCTCCGGAAGCGCCAGGCGCTCACCGCCACGAGCCCGAGCGCGAGCGCGGCGAGAGCGAGGAGCTGCAGGTAGACCACCTCGAGGCCGGCGCCCTTCACGAGCACCGCGCGGGCCACGCTCGCGAAGTAGGCGATCGGGTTCAGCAGGGTGACCGGCTGGATCCAGCCGGGCATCGCCTCGATCGGAGTCAGAGCCCCCGAGAGCATGGCCAGCGGCGGATTGACGAAGAACCCGATGAGCTGGGTCTGGTTCGCGGAGCGGGCGAACGTGGACAGGAACGTGCCGATCCCGATCCCGGTGAGCACGCAGCAGGCGCAGGCGACGAGCATCAGGAGCAGGCTGCCGCGAAACGGAACGTGGAAGACGAGGCGGGCCACCATCAGGACGAGCCCGACCATGCCCATCAGCAGCACGAAGAGCGGCAGGATCTTGGCGGTGATCACCTCGAGCGCGCTGGCCGGGGTCATCAGCAGCTGCTCGACGGTGCCGCGCTCCTTCTCGCGGATCATGGTCGCGCCCGCGACCAGCGAGCCGTTCAGGATGATCAGGGTGCCGAAGATGCCGGTCACGATGAACCAGGTGTTCACCAGCCCCGGGTTGTAGAGAAAGGTGGAGCGGATCTCCACGCGGGCCCGCGGGGGCAGCGGCGGCCGCGCCTCGTCACCGTCGGCGCGCACCTCGGCGGCGGTCCGCGCCGTGGCGGGCGGCGCCCGGTCGGCGTGCTGGTTCAGCCACGCCACCGCGCCCTCGATGTAGCCCTGCGCGATCTGCGCGGTGTTGGCGTTCGCGGCGTTGAGGAGCACCTGCACGGTCACCGGGCGGCCCCGCGCGCGCTCGCGCGCGTAGTCGTAGGGCACCACCACGCCGACGTCGAGCCGCCCCGTCGCCAGCGCCGCCCCCAGCTCCTCGGCGGTGTGGTAGGAGCCGGTCAGGCGGAACGTCTGATTCTCGGTGATCGCGGCGACGAGGTCGCGGCTCGGATGCGTGCCGCTCTCGTCCACCACGCCGAGCCGCAGGTCCCGCACGTGGGAATCCAGCGCGAAGCCGAAGAGCAGGATCTGGAGCATCGGCGGCACCACCAGCGACAGGGCGAGCCGCCGGTCGCCTCGGATCTGCCGCAGCTCCTTCAGGGCCAGCGCCCAGAAGCGCCCCCCCAAGCGCGGGCCGGCCCACGCCCTCATGCCTTCACCTGCATGCGCCGCATCGCGAGCCAGGCCAGGGCGTAGTACCCGGCGCCGAGGACGCCGATCATCAGCACCGCCCACCACACCGCCGGCCAGCCGCCGCCCTGCAGGAACGCGTCGCGCACCAGGACGATGTAGTAGCGCGCCTGCACCAGGCTCGAGATCCAGGCGAGCGAGCGCGGGATGTTCTCGATCGGGAAGATGAGGCCGGAGAGCAGGAAGGCGAGCAGGAAGCCGCCGAGCGACACCCCCTGGACCGCGGCGGCCTGGTTGGGGATGGCCCCGCCCACCCAGGTGCCGAAGCTCACCACGCAGAAGAGGAAGAGGAGGCTGCCGAGGACGAGCGGCGTCGGATCGCCCGCCAGGCGCAGCCCGAACAGGGTGAACATGAGGCCGATCACGAGCAGGCACTGGACCGTCCCGATCACCATCCCGGCCAGGATCTTGCCCAGGAGGTACTCGTGGGCCGAGATGCTCGAGACGTAGACCTGCAGGATCGTCTGCTGCTCGCCCTCGCGCGACATGGCCAGCGCGGCGAGCACGGTGGGAAAGATCGACAGCGACAGCACGAGCATTCCGGGGCCGTAGAACTTGCGCGGCTCGCGGCCCGGGTTGAACCAGAGCCGGGTGGCGGTCTGCACCGCGGGCGCCCGCGCGTCGCCGGGCAGCTGCTGGACGAACGCGCGCGTGATCTGCCCGGACGCGCCCTGCACGAGCAGGGCGGTGTTGGTGTCGGTGCCGTCAACCAGCAGCTGGGCCCGGGCCACGCGGCCGCGCCGGATCTCGCGCTCGAAGTGCTCGGGCAGGATCAGGGCGCCGCGGGCGCGGCCGCGGGCGATGGCGGACTCGGGCGAGGACGCGATCGGGAGCGCGACGATCCGGAACGTGAGCGAGCTGCGGTAGGCGTCGATGTAGCGGCGCGAGAGCGGCGTCTGGTCCAGGTCCTGGACCACCAGCGGAATGTCGGTGACGGTCAGCGAGATCGTGGTGCCCAGCAGCGCGGTGAGCACCACCGGCAACACCACCGCGAGGGCCAGGGCGAGGCGGTCGCGCAGCAGCTGGGTGAGATCCTTCCGCGCCTGGGCGAGGATTCGACGCATGGTCGGGTCACGCCGCCGCGGCCGACCGGCCCGCGCGGTGGTTCCGCTCCACGATCAGGATGAAGACGTCCTCGAGCGAGTAGTCCTGCTGAGTCAGCTCGAGCGTGCGGATGGAGGCGCGCTCGAGGCGGGCGCGCAGGTCGCGCGCCGCGTCGTCCGGGTCGCCATCCACGATGACGTGGATGCGGTCGCCGAAGAGCGACACGCGCCAGCGCTCGAGCTCCGACCGGAGGCGGCTCATGGCCCGGATCGGGTCGTCGACGCGCAGCTCCAGCACCCGGCCGCCCTGGGCCGCCTTGATCCCGGTCGGCGTGCCCTCGGCCACCAGCTCGCCGCCCACCATGAAGCCGAGGCGGTTGCACTGCTCGGCCTCTTCCAGGTAGTGCGTGGTGACGAGGATGGCGGTCCCGCTGTCTGCGAGGCGATTGATCATGGTCCAGAGGGCCCGGCGCGCGATCGGATCCACGCCGGACGTCGGCTCGTCGAGGAAGAGCACCCGCGGCTCGTGCATCACCGCGGCCCCGAAGGCCACCCGCTGCTTCCACCCGCCGGGCAGCGAGCCGGTGAGCTGGCCGCCGCGGCCCTCGAGGCCCGCGAACGCCAGCACCCAGCGCTTGCGCTCCGCGCGGCGGTCCGGTGGCACCTGGTAGACCCCGGCGAAGAAGTCGAGGTTCTCCTCGATCGTGAGGTCGTCGTAGAGGGAGAACCTCTGCGACATGTAGCCGACCTGCTGCCGGACGGCCTCGGAGCGGAGCGCCCCGCGCTCGCCGGCCAGCTCCACCACGCCCTCGCTCGGCTCCAGCAGCCCGCAGAGCATCTTGATCGTGGTGGTCTTGCCGGCCCCGTTGGCGCCGAGCAGGCCGTAGACCTCGCCGGGCCGAATCTCCAGGTCGACGCCCTTCACCGCGGTGAAGTCCCCGAATGTCTTGCCGAGGTCGCGCGCCCCGATCGCGACCGCCTCCGCGTGATGCTCCTCGCGGCGCCGGCCCGGGAAGTCGGGCGCGCGCGGCTCGCCTTCGAGCGACTGCAAAATTGACACGAAGGCGTTCTCCAGCGTGGGCGCGCCGGGGCGCAGCGAGCCCACGCCCTGGCCGGCCGCGCCGAGCGCGGCGCGGACGGCGCGCTCGCCCTCCGCCGCGTCGCGCACCATGACGTCGAGCCGGTCACCGAAGCGCTGAACGTCTGCGATGCCGTCGCGACCGCCCAGCGCCGCCGCGGCTGCGCGGAGGTCGGGCGTGCGCAGCTCCAGGCGGGTGAGGCCCAGGCCGTCGCGGATCTCGGCGGGGGTGCCGGTGCGCACCAGCCGCCCCTGGTGCATCAGGGCGACACGGTGGCAGCGCTCGGCTTCGTCGAGATACGGCGTGGCCACCAGGATCGTCATGCCGTGGCTCGACAGGTCGACCAGCGTGTCCCAGAACTCGCGCCGCGACACCGGATCCACGCCGGTGGTGGGCTCGTCCAGCAACAAGATTCGAGGCTCCGCCACCAGCGCGCACGCCAGCGCCATCTTCTGCCTCATGCCGCCGCTGAGCCGGCCGGCGAGCCGGTCGCCGAACCGATCCATCCCGAACATCTCCAGGTAGCGCCGCCCGCGCCGTTCGATCTCCTCGCGCGGCACCAGGCGCAGCTCGCCCACGTAGCGGATGTTCTCGTGCACCGAGAGATCGGGATACAGGCTGAAGGCCTGCGTGAGGTAGCCCACGAACGGCCGCGCCTCCCGCGCGGGGCGGCCCATCAGCTCCGCCGTTCCCGCGGTGGCCGGCATGACGCCGCCCAGCACCTGGAAGGTGGAGGTCTTGCCCGCGCCGTCGGGGCCGATCAGCCCGAAGATCTCGCCCGGCGGCACCTCGAGGTCGATGCCGCGCACCGCTTCGACCTCGCCGTACCGCCTGGTGAGCCCGGCGACCCGGATGGCCGGCGCCGGCGCGCTCATCGATGGGTCGGGCGAGCGGGCCACTGCCCGTCGACGAGGATCTCGCCGTCCGCGGGCATGCCCGGCTTGGCGAACCCGGTGGCGCCGCGGATGAGCAGTTTCACCCCCACGACCTGCTTCACCCGGTCCTCGCGGAAGTAGGTGTTCTCCGGCGTGAACGACGCCTCGGGATCGATGCGGATGACCTCGGCGTCGATCGGCGCCCTCGGCGCCGAGTCCAGGTACACGCGCGCGGCCTGGCCGATCCGAACGCGGCCGATCTGGCCGCCCGGCACGAAGGCGCGCAGGTACACCTGGGCCAGGTTGACCATGGTCGCGATCGGGGTGCCCGCCGCGATGACCTCGCCGGGCTCGGCGGTGCGCGTGGCGATGGTGCCGGTGAAGGGCGCGTAGACCTGGAGGTCCGCGCGATTCGCCCGGGCCTCGTCCAGCATCGCCTGCGCCCGCTCCGCGTCCGCCTGCGCGGCCGCGATGTCGGCCTCGGCTTGCAGGATCTGTCCCTGCACCGCGGCCACCTGCGATGAGCGGATCTCCGGGTTGGTGAGGTTGGCCTTCGCAGTGGTGAGCGCGCCGCGGGCCGCCTCGACCTGTCGGCGGTTCGCCCGCACCACCGCGGCCTGCGCCTCCTCGCCGTACCGCTTCTGCAGCGCGTCCTGCTCGGCGACCGCGCCCTGCTGGACCAGCTTGGCGTAGGCGTCGCGCTCCCACTTCGCCTGGGCGTGCGAGGCCTCGGCCTGGGCCAGCTGCGCCTCCGCGGCGGCCAGGCGCGCCTCCGCCTCGTGCACGCGCCCCTCCGCGTCGGTGCGCGACTGGCCGACGCTCATCTCGCTCTGGCGCAGCTGCTCGCGCAGCACCGTGATCTGGTGCTGGGAGAGGCGGACCCGCGCCTGGGCCTGGCGCACCGCGGCCTCGGACTGCTGCTCGCGCGCGCGGATCTGCGCGTCGTCGAGCACCGCGATGACCTGCCCGGCCTCGACCCGATCGCCCTCGCGCACCGTGATCTCGCGGATCCGCCCCGAGATCTTGGCGCCGACCGCCGCGTCGTCGCCCTCGATCCGCCCGCTCACCCCGATCACGCCGGCCGGCAACCGGGAGCCGGCGAGGAAGAAGCGCCAGGCGCCGTAGCCCAGCAGGGCCAGGACGACCAGCGCGACCGCGGCCACGACGGCCCGACGGCGGTGCTGCGCCGGGGAAACCGGCGCGCTCATGACCGGCGCCCCGCCCGGCCCGCGCCCGCGCCGGCGCCGCGGGTGGCGAGGCCCTCGATGATCAATTCTTGAAGATGCGCGATGTAGGTGGCACCGTCCGGCGACTCCCGGTGCAGGCGGTCCCGCAACAGGCGCTGCCGGAAGTGCATGGTGGCGAAGAAGAAGACGAGGCTGCCGATCAGGCTCAAGTGGGTGAGCAGCGGATCCACCGGGCGAAAGCTGCCCTCGCGCACCCCGCGCTCCACGATGCGCTGGACCGCGGCCATCACCCGGACCGGCTCGGCCAGCGCCGGCTCCAGGCGCGCCCCGCCGGTCAGCACCTCGCGCAGCATCATGGTGCAGAAGTGCGGGTGACGCCGGCTCGCGGTCTCGCCGATCGCCGCCATCACGTCGCGCAGCACCTGGGGAGCCGGCGCGGTCGAGGCCGCGATGCGCTCGACGTCGGCGACGATCTCGTCGAAGGTGGCGGCGAGGATGGCCAGGTAGAGGTCGCGCTTGCCGCCGAAGTGGTAGCTGATCATCGCCGGGTTCACGCCCGCCTTCCGGGCGATCGCCTGGACGGAGACGCCGTCGAAGCCGCGCTCGGCGAACAATTCGGTGCCGGCGGCGAGGAGGGCCTCGCGCGAGCCGGCGGGGACGCGGGGCCGGCCCGCTCCCCGCTTCGCTCTCCGCCGCGGCGCGCTCGATCGGATGGTGGTCATAATCAACTAAACGTTTAGTTAATTATCCATCGCCGGGCCGGGCTGTCAAGCGGGGGGCCCGCGGCCGGCCGTTGCGCCGCGCCGGGGCCCCGGGCATGCTCTGCGCCATGACCACCGGCGTGCTCCTCCTCGACGACCCGCTCCCCGGCGTCCGCCGTCTCACCCTGAACCGTCCCGAGAAGCGCAACGCGCTGAGCAACGAGCTGCGCGGCGCGATCCTCACCGCGCTCCGCGAGGCCGACGCCGATCCCGCCGTCAAGGTCTCGATCATGCGCGGGGCCGGCCCGTGCTTCTCGTCGGGCTACGACCTCTCCGCCGACAACTCGGTGGGCCAGCCCTTCTACTCGCCCGGCGGACCCGGGCAGTGGGCGCGGCACGTGGTGGAGAGCTGGTTCACGATCTGGGACCTCGCCAAGCCGGTCATCGCCCAGGTCCACGGCTACTGCCTGGCCGGCGGGAGCGAGCTGGCCGCGTGCTGCGATCTGGTCTACGTGGCGGAGGACGCGCGCATCGGCTACCCGCCGACCCGGCTCATGAGCCCGCCCGACAACCAGTTCCATCCCTGGCTCATGGGCCTGCGGACCGCGATGGAGATGTTCCTCACCGGCGACGCGATCAGCGGGACCGAGGCGGCGGCCAAGGGCTTCGCCAACCGCGCGGTGCCGGCGGCCGAGCTGGAGGGGACGGTGCTGGGCGTGGCCGAGCGGGTGGCGCTGGTACCCACCGAGCTGACCCAGATCAACAAGCGCGCGGTCCATCGCGCGATGGAGATCATGGGGCTGCGCGCGGCGATCCGGGCGGGAACCGAGCTACAGGCGCTGGCCTTCTCCACCGCGGCGAGCCAGGCCTATCGCGCGCAGTTCAAGCGCGACGGCGGCAGCGTCCGCGACCTGCTGAGCCAGCGCGACGCCGCCTTCGGCGACTACCGGGAGCGCGACCGGACGAGCTAGACCGCCGCCGGCGCGGGCGCGTGCAGCGCCTCGTCCCAGGGGCCGGGGAAGCGGCCCTTCTGCCCGGCCTCCGAGAACGGCCGCTCCTGCTTCCACTGGCTGCGCGGCAGTTCGTAGTACACCTCGAGGCCGTTGCCGTCCGGGTCGGAGAAGTACACGCCGATGGACACGGTGTGGTCCACCACGCGCACCGGGATCTCACGCGTCTGCAGCGCGCGGTACATGTCGGCCAGGTCGTCGAGCGTCGACATGCGCCACGCCACGTGGCTCAGCCCCACCCCGTCCTTCTGCGGCGCCGCCGCGTCGGCTCCCACCTCGAACAGCGCGATGTCGTGGGCGTGGTCCGGATCGCACGAGAGGAACACCGCGCGGACCTTCTCGGTGCCCGGCACGTAGAAGATGTCCTGGGTGTGCAGGCCGAGGAGATCGGCGTACCAGCGGTACGAGCGCTCCGCGTTGCGGACCTTGATGTTGACGTGATCGAGGGCAGCGGCCTTGGCCATGGTGGTGGTCTCCCGTCGTTGATCTCGCCGTTCAGGCCGGCCCGACGAACCCGATGTAGGCGCCGCCGGCGTGCTCCGGCCCGACCAGTATCGCCTGTTCGCCGGTGTTCCGCACGCCCCGCGTGGGCTCGGGCAGACCGTGGGTCGTCATCCAGCGCACCGCCGCGTCCATGCCGCTGGTGCGGTAGAGGACCTGGAACGGTCCGGGCCCCCGTCGGGCCAGGGCCTCGGCGGCCGGCCCGGCCTCGGCGGGCTGGGCCACCGTGAGGCCGGTCGGCCCCAGGTCGAACACCGCCATATCGGCCTTGATGACCTGACCCCGGTGGACCGCCGGCACCGGCAGGCCGAGGATCCGGGCGTAGGCCCGCGCGGCCGCCGTCACGTCGGGCACCGCGAGGTACACGCGCTCGACCCGGAGGGCCCCGTTGGGATGGTCGCCCGCCTTCGGCACCTGCCGCCGGCGCTCCGCGAGCGGGGTCAGGTGCTGGATGATGAAGATCGGCAGCGCGTCGGCGCCGCCCAGGAACGCGGCCCGCCAGCGGAGCTCCTGGCCGGCCGGGGTACGCCGACCGCCGTCGCGGATCTCGCCCACGTCCACGCCGCGTCCGCGCATCGCGGCCACGTCGGCGGTCAGATCGTCGCTCTGCAGCGCGACCACGCGGAATCCCCCGCCCTCGTCCAGATAGCGCGCGAGGCTTTCGTCCGGGCCGCCCGCCGTCACCGCCGCGCGATCGCGGAGGCTCAGCACCTCGATGTACTCCTCGCCGGTGAACGCGATCGCGTTGTGGGTGGCCCGGCCCGTGTGGGCGCCGCCCGGGTAGATGTGGAAGCCGACGCGCTGATAGGCATCGATGCCTCGAGACAAATCGGGAACGCAGACCATCACGTGATCGACGCGGGTCAGCACCGGGCGCGCGGCTCCGCTAGCAGGACGTGCCGGCCGGGCTCAGCTCGGAAGGGCGCGAATGGCGGCCAGGATCTCGTCCGCGGTCGGGAACTTGCCGAGGCCGGCCAGGCCGTCGGGGCCGCCGCACTCGATGTTCGCCCAGCGCACGATGCCGTGCCGGTCGACCAGGAACTGCCCTTTCAGCTGCGGCCACTGCCGCTGCATGTCCGCCTGATCGGTCTCGGTCGGCGTGAAGCCGCCGTCGAGCCGCTCGATGGCCATGACGGCCTCCTGAACGGGCAGCGGGGCGGGCAGGTCACCGGACGGATTGATGCGAATCGCGGTCATCTGGTCCATCAGCTCGGGCGTCACCTCCGGCCGGGGCAGGCCGTAGGCGCGGTGCGTGGACATCTCGGGATCGGCGGCCAGCCGCAGGCGGGTCGGACGGTACTTGAAGTAGAGCCGCGCGTTCTCGGGCGCGCTCGCCACGATGCCGAGGGTCTCCACCCCGGCTGCGCGGATGCGGCCCTCGATGGTGCCCATCTGGGCGATCGAGCGCCGACAGAACGGACACCACAGGCCGACGAAGAGGGCGAGGAAGAGCGGGCTCCGGCCGCGGTACTCGGCCAGTGCGATGGTGCCGTCGTCATTGATCGCCGGCAGGCTGAACTCGGGAGCCGGCTCGCCCGGCTCAATGGGGGACAACCGCGAGGGAGTGGAATCGGTGGTCATGGCCGGTAGCCTATGCCCCTCCCGGCCCCGATTCAACTACGACGTGCGGCCGCCTAGCGGCGCGACCACTGAGGCGACGTCGGCGGCTCCGCGGCGGCCAGGCGCGCGAACTGCTGCTTCATCCCGTTGACCCGGGCCAGGTACGCGGCCGCGTCGTGGTCGCCGCAGCGCTGGCCGGGCGCGAGCCGGAAGCCGCGCCGGGCGAAGTCGTCGCCTCCGCCCGTGCCGCACAGATGGATGAGCGCGGCCAGGTCCTGCTTCTGCCGCGGGGCCGCCCTCACGATGCGCCGGCGCTCCAGGATGCGGGCCACGTCGCGGTCGAGCAGCGCCGCGGTCATCTCCACCGCGTGGCTCGGCAGCACCCGCGTGTAGAGCCCGCGGAGCCAGCACTCGTCCTCGCGCACCACGTGATCGCGGACACAGAAGCGGCGCGCTTCGCGAAACGTCGGATCGGTGATCTGGTACATGCCGACCGCGCTCGAGGCGGGTCGGTACACCTCGAACGGGTTCCAGGCGACCTGCCAGCGCCAGTAGGTGCGCGCCACCGGATCGCCCGCGCCCTCCACCTGAGCGAGCGCGGCCAGCAGCTCGGGGGTGATGGTGGCGGTGGAGTGCCGGCGGAACAGCGGCGCGTACTGCCGCCAGGTCTCGGGCGGCGCCTTGGCCAGCGTGCCGCTCACCGGGAAGAACAGCTCGGTGGGCTTGCGGATCACGTGGTAGGTCCAGTTCACCGCCGACCACAGCACCACCGCGACCGCGGCGAAGATCACGAGGCGGACGAGCGGCGGCGCGGCCAGCACGAGGCGCAGCGTGCGGCGGAGCGCACGGGCGCGGAGCCAGTGCGGCGTGCGCGAGCGGCGGCGAGCCCGGGGGCGTGCGGATGTGGCCACGGGGATGCTTCGACTCTACGCGTTTCCGCGCTCCCCACGAAGCACGGAGTTCAGCGCACGACGCCGGCCGGCAACCCCTCGACGTGACCGCAGATGTCCCGCGGCCGGGTGAGCCAGACCCGGTCCCGGTGCGCCAGGATGTGCTGGAGCGCGCGGCGCAGCCGCCGGATGCGGTACGGCCGACCGAAGACGAACGGGTGGAGCGAGATCGGGCACACCAGCGGCTGGCGCTTCGACTGCGCGAGCATCTCGTCGAACTGATCGACGATCATGTCCGCGAACTCCTCGGAGGTGTAGTGGTACCAGATGATCCCGCGCGTGTCGTTGACCTCGATGGGATACGGGATGGACAGGATGCGGCCCTTGCGCGTGCGCAGCCACACCGGCTGGTCATCCATCGTCCAGTCCATCACGTAGCGGTAGCCCGCCTCCTGGAGCAGGTCCATGGTGACGCCGCTGTTGGACAGCCACGGGCTCATCCAGCCCACCGGCCGCACGCCCTCGTGCCGCTCGATGGTCGCGGTGGCCTCCGCGATGAGCGCGCGCTCCTCGGCTTCTCCGAGGTGGCCCTGCTCGTGGGAGTTGGTGAGGCCGTGCCCGAGGACCTCGTCGCCGCGGGCCCGCAGCTTCGCGGGAATGTCCGGCGCCGCCTCGTAGACCGCCGCGTTGAGCTGCGCTTCGGCCGGCATCCCCAGCTCGTCCAGCAGCTCGAAGAGACGCCAGATGCCCACGCGGTTGCCGTAGTCGCGCCAGCTGTAGACGCTATGGCTCTGGGCCTGGTCCGGCGGGGCGATGGCCGCGCCCTTGCCGACCCCGAAGCCGAACGCCTCGATGTTCAGCGCGAGATAGACGGCGAGGCGCCGGCCGCCCGGCCAGGAATAGTCGGCCCGCGTGGTGATGCTCGAGTAGTCGTAGCGTCCGTGGGTCGGCAGCATCGCGGCTCTCTCCTCTCGTGAGACGTCATCCTCTGGTCCGGCGGGTTGACGGCCCCGGCCCGGCGGACTACGGTAGGCGCCATGCTAACCGCCCGCGACCGCGGCGGCCACACGCAATCCAGCCGACCAGAAAGGGCGCCATGAAGCGACAGAACATCCAGCCGGCATCGCTCAGCAAGCGGGTGGTGGGCGGCCACGTGCTGTACTCCCACGTGGTCGTCGTCGAGGGCAAGAAGACGATCTTCGTGTCGGGCCAGCTCGCTCGCGGAGCGAGCGGCGAGGTGGTGGGGGCCGGCGACATGCGCGCCCAGATCCGCCAGGTCGGCGAGAACATCAAGGCCGCGCTGACCGCGGCCGGGGCCACCATCGCCGACATCGTGAAGACCAACACCTACGTGACCGACATCGAGGAGTTCTTCAAGCACGTGGACGTGCGCATGGAGTACTTCGGCGCGCTGCCCACCAGCACCACCGTGGAGGTGCGCAAGCTCGCCCATCCCGACTTGCTGGTCGAGGTGGAGGCGATCGCGGTGGTGGACTGAGCCGCGGTCAGGGACGCAGGCGCAGCGGATAGCGCAGGAAGCCGCGGAAGCGCGCGCGGCCGCCACGCACGAAGGCCCCGTCCCGCTCGATGGTGCCGAAGCGGCGCACGAGGCGGCCGATCGCCACCTGACCTTCCATGCGGGCCAGCCACATGCCCGCGCAGGCGTGGATGCCGGTGCCGAAGGCCAGGTGCCGATTCGGCTGGCGGTGCAGGTCGAGCCGGTCGGGATCGGGAAACTGCGCGGGATCGCGGTTGGCCGCCCCGATGCCGATGTGCACGTAGGTGCCGGCGGGCATCGGCACGCCCCCGAGCGCGGTATCGCACGCGGCGCGCCGGTTGCCCAGCTGGTTCGAGCTCTCCAGACGCAGAAATTCCTCCACCGCGCTGCCGATGAGCCCGGGCCCCGCGCGCAGCCCGGCCAGCGCCTCGCGATGGCGGAGCAGCAGGTCCACCGCGTTGCCGATCAGGTTGGTGGTGGTCTCGTGCCCGGCGTTGAGGAGGAAGATGCAGTTGTGCAGCAGCTCCACCTCGCTCAGCCGCTCGCCCGCCGAGTCCGCCCGACCGAGCGCGCTCCCCGCGGTCAGCGTGGAGAGGATCTCGCCCTCGTCGCGCGTCGGCGCGCGCTCCCGCCGATCGATCAGGTCGCGCAGGTAGGCCTTGAACTCGCCGACCGCGCGGTCGCCGTCCGCGCGCTGCGCGGGAGTCAGCACCGGCTCGAGGCCGCTCAGGATGGCCAGCGACCAGCCGCGCAACGGGCCCCGCTCGGCCTCGGGCACCCCGAGCATGTCGCCCACCAGCTGGATCGGCACCGCCGCCGCGAAGTCCGCGATCAGGTCCATGCCGCCGCGCTCGGCCGCGCGGTCGAGCAGCCGATCCACCAGCGCCTCGACGCGCGACTGCAGCGCGGCGAGCGCGCGCGGGGTGAACGCGGGGGCCAGCAGCCGGCGGACGCGGGTGTGATACGGCGGATCGTTGAACACCAGGCTGGTGGTGTGGTGCTCGTAGAGCGGGCCGTCGCCCATGCCCGGGCGGAAGTCCACCCGCTTGTCCGAGCTCCAGGTGTGGGGATCGCGGTACACCGCGGCGCAGTCGTCGTACCGGCTCAGGAAGTACGAGCCGTCCGGCATGCGATGGACGGGGTCGTGGTCGCGCAGGGCCCGGTAGACCGGGTAGGGATCGTCCAGGAAGCTCGCGTCGAGCCGCTTGAGGTCGAAGCCCTGTGCGAGCGCGCGCGGGTCCGTCATCGCGCGCCTCCCGCGATGAACGACCACACCTGGTCGGGCGCCTCCCAGTGCGCGTTGTGGCCGACGCCGGGAAAGACCCGCGCGGCCGGATCGACCCGCCGCATCTGCTCTAGCGTGACCATCGGGTCGCGGTCGCCCGCGGCCAGCCGCAGCGGCGCCGTCGCCAGGCGCAGGAGCGCCGGGATCGACGGCCCCACCGCCCCGTAGGCCCGCGGATCCATCGCGACCTGGAAGCGGCCGTCGTCGCCCAGCACGCCGGCGACCGCGGTGGCGGACGATGCGTCGGCCAGGCCGGCGAGTCCCGAGATGCGCAGATAGCGCTCCGTCGCCTCGTCCCGCGTCGCGAAGGCGGGCGCGGGGCGATGCGACATCGCGCGCGCCTTCTCGATCTCGCTCTCGGTCCATTCGATCTTCACGCCGAAGGCCGCCACCTCGGCGACGCGCGGGCCGAACCACCCGGAGGCCAGGAGCCCGGCGACCGCGCCGCCGAACGAATGGCCGACCAGCGTCACCGGGCCGGGCGCCTCGGCCTCGATCAGCGCGGCCACGTCCGCGGCGTGCGCGCCGATGCCGTAGGGGCCCACGCGCACCGAGCGACCGTGGCCGCGCAGATCGGGGGCCAGCCAGCGGCCGCTCCACGAGCGCTCGATGATGGCCAGCAGCGGCTCCCAGACGGACGCGTTCGCGCCCATGCCGTGGAGGAGGACGAGGAGCCGATCGCCGTGACCGCCCCGCGCGGCCCAGATACCGCGCTCGGTCGACCGGCCGCGGATCGGGAGCACGTGGCGGCTCAGGCCAGGCGCAGCGCGACCGCGGCGGCGATCGCGCGAGCCTGCGCGGCGCCGCGCTCGGCCAGCTCCCGGCAGAGCCCGGTGTAGCGTGCGGGGTCGAGGAGCGTCTCCATCTGCGCGGGGGTGAGGCCGGCGCTCACCTGAGGATCCAACGCGAGCATCTCGCGAAACGGCCGCGCCTGCGTCACCGAGGCCTGCGCGGCCTCGTACACCGCGTCGTGGGCGCGCTGCCGGCCGATCTGCCGGCCCAGCTCCAGCATGAGCGCCTCGGCCATGATGAGCCCGCCGGAGAGATCCAGATTCTCGCGCATGCGGTCCGGGAACACCTGGAGGCCGTCGAGCAGCACCATCATCCGCTGCAGCACGTCGCCGGTCAGCTCGCACGCCTGCACGATCGCGCGACTCATCATCATGCTGGTGGTGCGATCGGCCTCGTGCTCGGTCTGCATCGCCTCCAGGGCCAGCGGCACCAGCGCGCGGATCTGCGCGGCCGCCGCGATGATGTCCTGCGAGAGCTTGGGATTGCGCTTCTGGGGCATGGTACTGCTGCCCACCGTGCCCGGCGGCACCGGCTCTTCCAGCTCTCCGAACTCCTGCTTCATCAGCGTGTAGACCTCGCGGCCGATCTTGCTGCACGTCGCCGCGAGCATGCCGAGCAGCGCGACGTACTCGGCCTGGTGGTCGCCGATGGTGCGCGCGGGCATCGGCATCGGGGCCATGCCGAGGTGCGCGGCCATCCGCTCCTGGGTGGCCAGGCCCAGATCGCCCAGCGACGCGAGCGTGCCCGCGCCGCCGCCGAGCATGGCCACGAACACGCGGCCCTCGCAGCCCTGCAGCCGCTCGACGTGTCGCGCCAGCTCGTCGATCCACACCGCGACCTTGAAGCCGAAGGTGGCGGGGAGCGCGTGCTGGCCGTGGGTGCGGCCGGGAAGGAGCACGTCCTTGGTACGCTCGGCCAGGTCGGCCAGCGTGGTCAGGATCGCCGCGAGCTGGCGCAGGAAGATCTGGTGCGCATGCCGCACCTGGAGGAGCTGGCCGGTCTGGGTGACGTTCTGGGTGGTGGCGCCCCAGTGCACGTAGCCACCGGCCTCGCCCTCACAGGCGCGATCGAGCTCCCAGACCAGCGGCACCAGCGGATGGCCGGTGCGGGCCAGGCCCTCGCGCACCGCGGCCAGGTCGAGGAAGGAGAGGTGCGCCTTGGCGACGATCTCGCGCGCGGCCGCCTCCGGGATGATCTCCAGCTCGGCCTGGGCCAGCGCGAGCGCGGCCTCGACGTCCAGCCACGCTTGAAAGCGCGCCGCCTCCGTGAAGAGGGCCCGTACGCCGGGGTCGTCGATGCGGAGAGAGGTCGGCTCCTCGAGCATGGCCGATTCTCTCGCACGGCCGGCGGCGCGTTGTCAAACGCGGCCGGATCGGACGGCGACGTCTAGACGCCGAGCTTCGCCTTCGTCTCCCGGTCGAGCCAGCCCGTCGCCTCGATGTTGTGCTTCTGCTGGTACTGGACCAGGGCCTCCTCCGTCTTCGGCCCCAGCACGCCGTTGATCGGCCCGGGATCGTAGCCTTCGCCCTTCAGGATCTGCTGCACGCGACGGACCGTGGCGGGCGGGTCCGGCAACCCGCGCAGATCGGTCGCGTCGTCGCCGGACATGGCCGCGCCGCTCTGCGCGCTCTGGGTGGGATACGCGCCGCGCTCCATCCGCTGTGTTTCGGTGCCGGGCATCCGGTCGGCGAGCTTGCCCGGGGGGGCGGCCGCGCCGGGGCCGCCACGGTCCGTCTGGGCGACGGCCGGAGACGTGGCCATCAGACAGAGCGCGCCCATGGTCACGACGCCGAGGATCTTGTCCTTCTTGTCTCGCTGCATGCTCAATCACCTCCGAAATCTGATACCTGCTCAGCTGAAATGGCAGCATCGGCTGTGCCAGACCGCATCATCGCGTCACTTCGACGGGAGAGTCGACGGTGAGGACCGCCGCGGACAAAGTGCCGTGTAGAAGTTACCCGCCGGCGTGAAACAACGACACGCGACCGCGCTCGCGAGACCGGCGCGACCGGGCGCGGAGCCCGCGGCGACCTGGTCGACCATGGCCCCGCGAAGAGATATGATCGGCGGCCATGGGAAAGCTCGACGGGAAGGTCGCATTGATCAGCGGTGGGGCGCGAGGCCAGGGCGCGGCGGAGGCGCAGACCTTCGCCCGGGAGGGCGCGAAGGTCGTCTTCGGCGACATCCGGGACGACGAGGGCAAGAAGGTCGAGTCGGAGATCCGGGCCGCCGGCGGCGACGCGATCTACGTCCATCTCGACGTGACGAGCGAGATGGACTGGCAGAGCGCGATCAAGCTCGCGGCCGATCGCCACGGACGGCTCGACATCCTGATCAACAACGCGGCCATCGTGATTCCCAAGGTGCCCATCGAGGAGCGCACCGCCGCCGAGTGGGACCAGGTGATGGCGATCAACGCCAAGGGCGTGTTCCTCGGCACCAAGCACGCGATCCCCGCGATGCGCCGCACCGGCGGCGGCTCCATCGTCAACATCTCCTCGGTGGCCGGCATCGGCCAGTCGCTGCACCAGGAGCCGGCCTACGCGGCGAGCAAGGGCGCCATCCGGATCTTCACCAAGGTGACGGCCAGCCAGCACGCCAAGGACCGCATCCGCTGTAACTCGGTGCACCCGGGCCCGGTCGACACCGAGATGTTCCACAGCGCCTTCCGCGACCGCGAGGCGATGGAGCGGCGCCTGCAGCGCGTGCCGTTGCAGCGCATGGGCACGGTGGCCGAGATCGTGAGCGCGGTCCTCTTCCTCGCCTCCGACGACTCCTCCTACATGACCGGCAGCGAGATCGTCATCGACGGCGGCGCCCTGGCGCAGTAGGCCCGGGGTCAGGTCTTGCATTACGACATTTTCGTGGCAAGCGGCGATGTCGCCTGGCGCGGCAAAAATGTCGTAATGCAAGACCTGACCCCGTCACTCACGCGCGCAGCTCCGCGCCCCAGGGCTCCATCGCGGGGCGCAGCGGGGTGAACTCGCGCACGCGCCCGACCGCCCCCGCGAGAATGGCGTCGATCGTCGCGCGCTCCGCCGAGGACAGCTCGAGCTCGGCGCCCGCGTCGTTGGCGTCCACCTCGGCGGGAGTGCGCGCGCCCACCAGCGCGGTGCTGACCGCGGGGTTGGCCAGCACCCAGGCCAGCGCGATCTGGCTGAGCGGCACCCCGCGCGGGTCGGCCACCTCGCGGCGCAGGCGGTCGGCCACGCCCACGTTGGTCTTGAGGTTCTCGCCGCGAAAGATCGGCTGCCCGAAGGCGACGCCGCCCGCGCGCCAGTCGCGCGCCGGATCGAACGTGGTCGCGGCGGTGAAGGCGCCGGTGAGCAGCCCGTGGCCGAGCGAGCCGTAGCCCATGACCCCGATGCCCTCGACGCGACAGTACGGGAACGTCTCCTGCTCCTGGCGCCGGTCGAACATGTGATAGCCGACCTGCGAGACGTCCACCCGGCGGGTGCGCATGCACTCGGCGAGCATCGCCCCGGTGAAGTTGGAGACGCCGACGAAGCGCGCGCGGCCGGAGGCCACCAGGTCCTCGAGGGCGCGCATCGTCTCCTCGACCGGCGTGCCCGCGTCCGGCCAGTGCACGAGCAGGACGTCGACCCAGTCGGTGCGCAGGCGCTCGAGGCTCGCCTCGATCTCGCGGAAGATGCTGGCGCGGCTGGCGTCGCGCAGCGGCCCGGGCTGGCCGAGGGGCGGCGCCTTCACCCCGCACTTGGTGACCAGGATCACATCCTGGCGTCGTCCCTCGAGCGCGCGCGCCACGACCTCCTCCGAGTGGCCGGCGCCGTAGGCCGGCGCGGTGTCCACGCAGTTCACGCCGCGGTCCAGCGCGCGATGGATCGCGCGGATGGCCTCGTCATCCTCGATGGCGCCGTAGCGATCGCCAGCCATCGGCCAGCAGCCGAATCCCACCACCGACACCTGCAGACCGGTGCGACCGAACGGGCGATAGCGCATGACGGCCTCCGCGACGCGATCTCGACGCCAGAGGGTCCGGCGCCCGCACGAGGATAACCCGCGCGCGAGGCGTGTGGTAGGATGCGCGCCAGCGCGCAGGCTCCTCGTCCCGTCCCGTCGTCGGAGGAATTCCCGATGCGCATCGTCGCCGAGCCGCTGACCGGAGACACCTTCAAGCCGTTCGGAGCGGTCCTGGAGGGATCGACCGTTCCGGGCCGGACGTATCTGAGCGACACGCTCGCCAACGGCCGACCGCACGCGCCGGTGTCGCTGGCGGTGGCGACCGTGGCGCCGAAGGCCACGTTTCCCATGCGCGTGACCGTGCTCGAGCGCCACCAGCACTCGTCGCAGACCTTCATCCCTCTCGCGGTGTCGCGCTACGTGGTCCTGGCCACGCTCGATGCCGCGGGTGGCGGCCCCGACCTCGGCCGCCTGCGCGCCTTCGTGGCCCGCGCCGGACAGGGCGTCACCTACGCGATGGGGACCTGGCACCATCCGCTCACCGTGCTGGATGGGCCGGCCTCGTTCGCGGTGCTGATGTGGCGCGACGGCACCGCCGGCGACGAGGAGTTCGTGCCGGTCGACGCGCCGCTGACCATCGTCCTGCCCGAAGGGTCCTAGTCGTGTCGGCGGGGCGGGAGCGCGATCTCGTGGGCTACGGCGGCACTCCCCCGCACCCGCACTGGCCGGGGGACGCGCGGATCGCGATCAACTTCGTCATGAACTACGAGGAAGGCTCGGAGTACAACGCGCAGGACGACGGCTTCTCCGAGGCCACCCTGACCGAGGCGGGCGCGGGCGCGTACGGCGTGAAGGGCCGCGATCTCGCCGCCGAGGGCCTCTTCGAGTACGGCAGCCGCGTCGGCTTCTGGCGCGTGCGCCGCATCTTCACCGAGCGGAGGCTCCCGCTGACCGTGTTCGGCTGCGCGCTGGCGCTCGAGCGCAATCCCAAGGTCGCGGCCGCCATCCGCGAGTCGGGCTGGGACGTCTGCTCGCACGGCTGGCGCTGGGTCAAGCACTACGAGCTCACCGAGGTCGAGGAGCGCGAGCACATCCGGAAGGCGGTCGAGTCGATGCAGCGGACGGTGGGCGAGCGGCCGCTCGGCTGGTACTGCCGCTATGGCCCCAGCGTGAACACGCGCCGCCTGGTGGTGGAGGAGGGCGGCTTCCTCTACGACTCCGACGCCTACAACGACGAGCTCCCCTACTGGGTGCGCGTCGACGGCCGCCCGCACCTCGTCGTGCCCTACAGCCTCACCGTCAACGACTCCAAGTTCGGCAGCGGCGGCTTCTTCACCGCCGACGACTACTTCGCGTTCGTGAAGGACGGCTTCGACGTGCTCTATCGCGAGGGCAAGACCCAGCCCAAGATGATGTCACTGGGCTTGCACCTGCGGCTGATCGGCCATCCGTCGCGCGCCGCCGGCCTCGAGCGCGCGCTCGACTACATCGCGAGTCACCGGGACGTGTGGTTCACCCGCCGCATCGACATCGCCCGCCACTGGGCCGCCACCCACCCCGCCTAGCGCGGATCAGGACCGTTAGCCGCCTGCCACTACGCGCGGGCTGATTTTCATCGGCCCGCGCTACGTGGCGGCGCGGGTGCCACCGTAGGCGACGCTCGGCGCGACCGCGCTGTCCTCGAAGATGAGCTTGGCGCGCGATTCGACGATGCGCGTCCAGTTGGCCACCGCGGTCTCCGACCACTCCGCGTCGGGCCGCGGCTCGTCGTCGAAATTGCCGGAGGTGTCCTCGCCGCGCATGAGCATCGCGGCCTGCTTGACGCGCGCGGGCCGGGCCCACGTGGGCACCATCTCGACCAGCAGCAGGAAGCGGCGGTCGGGCCCGACGTTCGTCCCCGAGCTGTGCACGAGCGAGTTGTCGAACATGACCATCTCGCCGGGCTGGAGCGAGAAATCCACCGCCTTGGACTCGTCGAACTCGTCGACGATGAACTGGCCCTTGGCGAGGATGCTCTTGGGGTCGTCCTTCTCGGCGTGCTTGAGAATGCCCCACTTGTGCGAGCCGGGCACGCCGCGCAGGCAGCCCTGCGCGACCCCGCACTCGGACAGGGCCAGGCCGCCCAGGATGACCGGCCGCGCCGCCCCGTACGCCGAGTCCTGGTGCCAGCCCGCGAAGGTCTCGCGGTCGGCCTTCTTCACCCGCCAGGCCATGCTCCAGCAGCGAAGGTTCGGCCCGACCAGATCCTCGAAGATGTCGAGCACGTGCGGGTCCTCGGCGATCTCGAGCACCCACGGCGCGAGCAGGTGCGACTTGGTCTTCATCTTCTTGATGTCGGGAACGCGCGCCTCGAGCGCCTCGAACCGCTCCCGGTAGTAGCGCGCGCGCTCCGCGCTCATCGCGCGCACCGGAGACAGGCAGCCGTCGCGCTCGAACGTCTCGATCTGGGCCTGCGTCAGCACCTTGGGCATGCGGCGTCCTCCCTCTCAAATGTCGTAATGCAAGACCTGACCCCGGCGGTAGACGCGGGTGACGCGGGGGCCGACGGTGGTCGCGACGTGGTGCGGGCCGAGGCCGTGACGGGCCGCGACCTCGGCGGGCGTGATCTCGAGATCGCCCTGGCGGCCGATGATCACGACCTCGTCGCCCACGGTGGCGTCCGGCACCGCGGTCAGGTCGATCCGGGTGTGCTCGAGCGACGGCGCGCCGACGAGGGACGCGGCGCGTCCCCGCACCAGCACGCGGCCGGCGTTGAGCCACCGCAGCCCGTCCGCGCTGCCCATGGGCATCACCCCGAGGCGCATCGGCGCGGTCACCGGGAACGGCGCCTGCTCGATGAACCGCTCGCGCGGGGTCAGCTCCTTCATCGCGATGATCCGGGTGGTCAGCGCGCGGAGCGCCGGGCGCAACGGCACCGGCGGCGTCTCGCCGGGGAACGTGATGCCGTAGAGCATGCGCCCGGGATCCACCGCGTTGAGGTAGGTGTGCGGGAAGCGCAGCACGAACGGGCTGGCGGCCAGCAGGCGCACCGGCACCCGGACTCCGCGCGCTTCCAGCTCGTCCACCACCGCGGTGAAGCGGCCCGCCTGCCAGTCCGCGTACGCGGGGTCGCCGCCCGGCTCGGCGTGGGGATGGGCGCAGAGGCCACCGAGCGTCAGGCGCGGCAGCTCCAGCATCGCCAGGATGGTCTTCACCGCCTGCTCGGCCGGCACGCCGAGCCGCTCGAGCCCGACGTCCACCTTCACGAAGATCTCGCAGGGGCCGGCCGCGGCCTGCGAGTAGGCCCGCGCGGACTCGAGATCGACCAGTGTCGGCACCAGTCGGTGGGCGAGCGCGTCGGCGGCCGCGCCGGGCAGCGAGTTCGGGTAGACGAGGATCGGCACGGTGAGCCCGCGCTCGCGGAGCCGCACGCCCTCGGAGAGGTCGGCCACCGCCAGCCAGTCCGCGCCGCTCCGCGCGAAGACCGCGCCCATCTCGACGGCGCCGAAACCGTAGCCATCCGCCTTCACCACGGCAAAAACGCGCCGGTCCGGGCCCACGAGCCGGCGCACCGCCCCCACGTTGTGCGCGGCCGCGTCGAGATCCACCTCGAGCGTGGTCGGGCGGAGCGGTGCGCTCACCGAAGCCCCTCCCGCCGCCTCACACGGTGGCGGCCTTCAGATCATCCAGCTGCTTGCGCACGCCCGCGACCATGCTGGCCAGGTCCGAGCAGAGCATCACGAGATCGAAGCCGCGCTTCACCGCGCCGGCCGCGAACGCGGCGCTCGCGCAGTGCATCGCCGCTTTCTTGCCGTGCTTGTGGGCCGCGTCGCGGATGCGGTCGCAGGTAGCCATGTGCACCGGGTCCGGGTTGTCGCCCCGCGGAGGCAGTCCGAGCGCGAACGACAGGTCGGCGGGGCCGATGTAGATGCAGTCGAGGCCGGGCGTCGCGCAGATCGCGTCGAGGTTGGCGAGGCCCTCCTTGGTCTCGATCATCGCCATCAAGACGATCTCGTCGTTGGCGTTGGCCACGTAGTCGGCGCCGCCGTAGTGCACCGCGCGCACCGGCCCCGACGAGCGCATGCCGACCGGCGGATAGCGGCACGCCGCCACCGCCTTCGCGGCGTCCGCCGCGGTGTTGATCAGCGGCACCAGGATGCCGTAGGCGCCGAAATCGAGCGCCTTCATGATGGTGGCCGGGTCGTTCCACGCCACGCGCACCACCGGCACCGTATCGGTCTGGGAGACGGCCTGCAGCATGGGCCAGAGGTTGGCCATGTCGGTGAGGCCGTGCTGCATGTCGATGACCAGGGCGTCGAAGCCCTGACGCGCCATCACCTCCGCGGTGAACCCGTTGGACACCGACAGCCAGCCCATCGTCACGCACTTGCCGTCGCGCCACATCTGTTTGATCTTGTTCGGCCGCATCGTCACACCTCGTCGAAGGGGATAGCCGGAGCGCTCCGGCGCGCGGGCGAAGCGTACCACAGCATCATGAGCGAGCGCATGCTCTCCAACGTGGGCGCGCGCGCCAAACAGCTCGGAATTCCGCTGGAGGAGGCGCTGGCCCAGCGCGCGGCCGAGACCGCGGTGGGACGCCTCGGCGAGCCGCGGGAGCTGGCGCACGCGGTCGCCTTCCTGGCCTCCGGCAAGTCCAGCTACATCACCGCGACCACCATCCTCGCCGACGGAGGCCTGGTGCGCTCGGTCCTCTGACCGTCGCGGTCCGTCGGGAAGCCCACCGCGCGTCCGGATGGCCGCCCACGAACCGCGCGGAGGTGGTCATGCGCCGACGGCGAGGCCCCCCAGCGCGCGAAAGTAGTCGGGAAACGTCTTCGACACGCACGACGGATCGACGATCCGGATGCCGGGGGCGCGCAGGCCGGTCACCGCGAAGCTCATCGCGATGCGGTGGTCCTCGTAGGTCTGCACGTCGGTCGGTTGGGGCATGCCCGGATGGATCGTCACCGAGTCCCACTCGCTCTCCACCCGCAGGCCCATGCGTCGCAGCTCGGTCGCGGCGGCGACCGGGCGATCGCTCTCCTCGAAGTGGGTCTGGGCGATGCCGCGGACGGTCACCGGCCCGTCGGCGAACGGGGCGATCGCCATCAGCGTCGTGGCCACGTCGCCCATGCGCGTGAAGTCGGCGTCCACCGCGCGCAGCTGCGACGGTCCCTGGACCGTGATCTCCTCGTCCTCGACCGAGACCTCGCAGCCCATCCGCCGCAGGACGTCGAGCAGCCCCAGGTCGCCCTGGACCGAGGCGTGGCCGAGCCGCGGCACGATCACCCGGCTGCCCGTCACCGCGGCGGCCGCGAAGAAGTAGGACGCGCCGGAGGCGTCCGGCTCCACCGGGTAGTCGCGCGCCTCGTAGCGCTGGCCCGCGGGCACGCGGAAGTGCCGATCGCCCTCGCGCTCCGCGCCGACTCCGAAGGCTTCCATCGTCGAGAGCGTCATGGCGATGTAAGGCGCGGAGACCAGGTCGCCCTCGACCTCGATCTCCATGCCGCGCTCGGCGTAGGGCGCGGCCAGCAGCAGCGCGCTGAAGTACTGGCTCGAGATGTCGCCACGCATGCGCGCCCGCCCGCCGGCCATGCCGCGGGCTCGCACGATCACCGGCGGGCAGCCGGTGCCCTCGCGGCTCTCCGCGTCCACCCCGAGCGCGCGGAGGCCGTCGAGCAGGGGCTGGATCGGGCGCTTGCGCATCGCGGGGGACCCGTCGATCACGAACGTGCCGTGGCCGAGGGCCACCGCCGCGGTCAGGAAGCGCGCGGCCGTCCCCGCGTTGCCGATCTCGAGGGTGGCCTCCGAGGCGGGAAAGCGCCCGTCCACGCCGTCGATCACGAAGGTGCGCGTCGCCTCGTCCGCGTGCACGCGCACCCCGAGCGTCTCGAGGGCCCGATGCATGTAGCGCGTGTCGTCGGACCACAGGGCGCCGGTGATCTCGGAGCGTCCGCGGGCCAGCGCGGCGACCAGCAGCGCCCGATTGGAATAGCTCTTCGAGCCGGGCAGCGCGACCGTCGCCTCGAACGGCGTCGCGATGGGCTCGATCGCCAGCGGAGGGGCGGTCGCCTGGCTCATGACGGGCGCATCATACCGCCGGGCCGCGATCTCCGGCCAGCGCGTCCGGCCCGGGCGGTCGGGCGCGCCCACGGCGCGACGATGAACCGGGGCTTGACCTCGCGGTCGGACTGCGGTTCCTGTTCGACAGAGAGGAGCGGTCGTTTTCTCGTCGTGCATCGCGTCACCGAAGAAGGAGGCTCGCATGGCTCACCTCGTTGCGCTCACGCTGCTGTGTCTCTTCGCGGCGCTCGGCCCATTCGCCGCGGAGGCCTACGATCCGGTGGCGCCCAACGGCGTCGTCGATCTCACACCGACCGTCTACACCAATCGAGTGCAGTGGTGGCCGGGTGGCCACGAGCAGCCGATCATCGTGCCGTACCACAAGTGGGGACCGGACGGGCCCTGGGCCTCGGACCTGCTCATCGTCGACGAGAACACCGCCAACCAGGTGGACTGCCCGCCGCACATGGTGCCGCCGCCCGACAGCGGACTGCCGAACGCCGGCTACTGGGGCACGCTGACCTGCGACAAGGTTCCGATCTGGCAGTGGCTCGGCGAGGTCGTCAAGATCGACGCCCGGACGATCCTCGATCAGGCCAAGAACGGCGAGAGCCCGATCGTCACCCGGGACATGGTGCAGGCCGCGGAGCGCGCGCACCGCGCGCTGCAGGCGGGCGACGCGGTGCTCTACTGGAGCGGTTACGACGACAAGTACGACAAGCCGATGCCCGAGGGCGCCCGACTCATCGTTTCCCCCTTCGACGGCAAGTCGCCGGCCTGGCCCGCGCCGGACTACGACGCCTCGGAGTACGTCGGCTCCAAGGGCGTGCGCGTCATGGGGATCGACAGCCCGAGCATGGGCGCGTTCGGCCCGCCCCGTTACGTCACCAAGGGCCCCGACTCGAGCTTCCAGAACCCCCTGGCCATCGAGAGCCACCTCGGCCACTTCAAGTACGGCGCCGTCCACACCGAGGGGCTCATGGCGCTCGACCGCGTGCCGAATGGCTCGCTCTACATCACGCTGACCCCGAAGCATCGCGGATCGCCGACCGGCGAATCGCGCTCGGTGGCGATCACCGACACCAAGCTCGCCGGCGAGCTGCTGAAGGCGGTGCGGGCGCACCGCGTGGTCGACCTCTCGGTCACGCTCGCGCAGGAGCTGCCGGTCTGGTGGCCGGGCGCCGGCGTCGGCAACTACGTCTACCCGTACCGCGTGCTCCACACGAACACCTACACGGGGTGGATGGGACCGTACCGGGTGAACAATCATCTGATGGACGCCCATACCGGCACCCACATGGATCCCCCGGCTCACTTCGGGCCACCGACGGGATTCGACTTCGGCTCGTACAATGCCTGGACCAAGGGCGTTCAGCAGAAATACGAGGCGAAGTTCGGCAAGATCAAGACGACCGACATGACATCCGACAAGGTTCCGCCGCACTACTGCATGGGCCCGGCGCGCGTCGTCGACGTCACCGCGCGGATCGGCACGACCCGGCGCGAGAGCTGGCCCGCCTCACCGGCGATCCGGGTGGAAGACGTGCAGGCTCACGAGCGCCTGTACGGGCCGATCAAGGCCGGCGAGGTCATCCTGTTCAAGAGCGGGCACACCGACGCGCACTTCCGGGAGCTCCAGCGCGGGGTCGAGGACCCGAATACCGCAGCTCCGCTGAACGGCCACTCGGAAGGATGGCCCTCTCCTACCCCGGAGACCGTGAACTACATCCTGGACAAGGGCGTGAAGTGCATCGGCACCGACGCGCCCAGCATGGGCTCGGTGAACGGGGAAGAAGCGACGATGACCCACTGGGCGGCCGCCTCTCGCGAGGCCGTCTTCGTGGAGTTCCTCACCGGCGTCGGCGCTCTGCCGCCCACCGGCGGCTTCTTCGTGTTCCTCGCGCCGAAGTACGAGAACAATCACGGCGGTCCCGGCCGCGCGATCGGCATCCTGCCGTGACCGCACCGGCCCGAGTGTCACCGATCCGGCGGTCGGAGGAGGTGAGCGAGTAGCCCCTACTCGGGCAAATCTGCCGGCGGGGAGCGACGGATATCCAAGTGCGCGTTCTTATTGGCGCCGGCCGTGGCATCGGCATTGCCTCCTTGTGATGCGCATGATGCCCATGCGCATCACAAGGAGGAGTGAACGATGACACGCATCTGGACGATGGCCCTATGCCTGACACTGCTCTTGATCGGCGGATCCGCCATGACGGCCAGCGCACAGCAGCCGACCGCACCCGCACCGGCGGCGCCGGCGGATTCCAAGGCAACGGACAACAGCACCGCACAACCGTCCCCGTCGCCGGCCACACCGGCGCCGGCGCCCCAGCTGCAGCAGACTCCCCCGCCGAGCACGCAGACCGAGACGCGCACCGAGAAGACCGAGCGCATCGTCGAGCGTGAGCCCGGCAAGTTCCTTGGCGTCGATCCCACGGTCGCGATGATCCTGGGCGCGGCGATCCTGATCGTGATCGTGTTCGCCATGGTGGCGATGAGCCGCCGGCGCGACGAGATCCCGCACACCCACACCCGCGTCTGAGGCGTCGACCCGGCGTCCGACGTAACGCGCGCCGGTAGCCTTCCGGCACCGGGGGAAGGCTACCGGCGCGGCACCACCTGCGATGGCGAGCGACGCGGCGTCACGACACCCGCCAGCTCTTGTCGATGTAGCGGCGCCCCTCGACCTCGGTCACCTGGATGGCGGCCCGGTACCCATGGACCCGGGCCATGTGAACCCGCGTCTCCTCGAGAACCTGCTCCTGATCGGGTCCCGCCTCGAGCGCCTCGGCCAGCACCCGGCCGTCCAGCGTCACGCCCGCGGCGCGGCCTGCTCGGTCCGGATCGTGCCCCAGCAGCGCGAGGATGGTCGGCGCCACGTCGGCGTTGCCCGCCGCCGCGCGCATCGTCGTCTCGCGCTTGAACCCGGCCCCCCAGCCGAAGAGCGTGTTGCGCACGTTCCACGGGCTCATGCTGCCGTGATCGCTCGCGTAGAGGCGCGCGCCGCCGCTCACGCAGGCCAGGTCGCTGCCCCGGATGCCGAACGCGTTCGGGCGCGAGGTCCAGGGAAACGTCAGCAGCAGGTCGCACGCCCGCTCGGGATTGGCGGCGTGGATCAGATCGAGGGAGAACGTGCCCTCCGCCGCGCCCAGCGCGTCGCCGGGCGTCTTCGCCGCCGTGAACATCACTCCGCCCCAGTCCTGCGCCTGGACGAGCCGCGCGATGCGCGCGATGCGCTCCGGATCGCGTCCCTCGACATGGAGTGCCACCGCCTGCCCGCTGCTGGCCAGCACCACGTCCGGAGAGTCGGGCGCCGCCTTGAGCCCGGCCGCCACGAGCGCGGCCGCCACGTCGACCCCGCCCGTGTTCGTGCTGAAGCCGTGGTCCGAGGCCACCAGCACCGCGACGCGCCCGGCGAGCCCGAGGGCGTCCAGGCTCGCGAGCACGGACGCGATCTCGGTGTCGTCGTGGCGCAGGGCCTCGCGCGAGGCCGGCGAGCCCACGCCGCCGTGGTGCTGGCTGTGATCCGGCTCGGTGAGCCAGTTGATCACCACGTCCGGCCGCAGGTCCGGCAGCACGTACTCGCGCAGTACCCGCTCGGTCCAGGACACCGAGGCGTCGTAGCGCGCCGCGCCGGCCGTCTTCACCGGAGCGGCGCCGAACCGCGACAGGATCGCCTCGCTGACCTCGGCGGGATAGGCCACCGTCTTGCCGGGATCGAAGTAACCGTTGACCAGGACACCGATGCCCGCCGGGGCCCGCGGGTTCAGCAGGAAGGCGCTGCCCGTCGAGCCCGAGCTGACCCCGGCCAGCCGCAGCCCGAGCCCGTGGAGGCGCTCGGCCAGCGTGGGGGCCAGCAGCAGGCGGCCGCCGCTGACCCGCTCGAGGTCGAGCAGGTTGCGGTGGTTGCCGCTGTCGAGCGCACGGCCACGGTCGATCGCGGGGACGTAGAGCTGATTGCCGAGCAGCCCGTTGCTCCCGGGCTGGGTGCCGGTCGAGAGCGCGGCCGCGTTGACGCGGGTGACGGTGGGGAAGACGGCGTGACTGCTCGCGAAGCTTACCCCCTCCGCGCGCAGGCGGAAGAGGGTGGGCGTCTCCGCGCGGGTGATGGAGTCGGGGCGGAGCCCGTCGACCACGAAGACGATGACGAGCATGGGGTCAGGTCTTACATTCCGACATTTCCGCGCGCATCGCCCGGGCGATCAGGTCAAAAATGTCGGAATGTAAGACCTGACCCCGCTCTAGATGCCGACGATCTCGTTGAACCGGCCGAAGCCGATGTAGAGCGTGGTGTGCGCGACCAGCTCGATCACCTCGGCCTCCGAGAACTGGGCGCGCACCTCGGCCCAGAGCGCGTCGTCGACCTTCCGGTGATCGACGGCCAGCTTCTCCGCGAACCGCACCGCCGCGCGCTCGCGTGGAGTCAATAGCTCGGAGGTGTCGTCCTCGATCGCGGCGATCTTCTCCTCGGTCGCGCCAGCATGCCGGGCCCCGGCATAGCGGGCCTTCAGTCAGTAGCGACAGGCGTTGAGCCCCGCGATCTTGATCCGCACCAACTCGCGGATGACCGGGTCGATCGTGCCCTCGCGCACCAGCGCGCCCCGGAAGGCGGCGAGCGCCTTCACCACCGCGGGATTCCGCGCATAGGTGCGCGTGCTCGCCGACGTGCCGATCTGCCGCTCCGACTCCTCGCACAGGTGCCGGATCTCGACGTCCACCTCGTTCATCCCGAGCGGCTGCATCCTCGCCATCGCTTTCCTCCTGGGTGCCTCACCTGGGGTCAGGTCTTGCATTACGACATTTCTGGGCGCTGGAGGAGACGGGTCTCCTTCCGGCTGACACGGTGACTTCTCTTTTCAATGCGCTCGGCTCGCCGTTGGCTCACCTCGCAAGGCTTCGGCCGCGGGCAGCCGTTGGTCCGCGGTCGGCCCCCGGCCCCCCGCCGGCGATCTGGGGGAGGAGGAAGACTTCGCTGTCGTCGTGGATCGGCGCGAAGAGGGCGTCCTGGTAGATCTGGCCGTCGATGGCGACCGCGACGCCGGTCTCGAGATGCCGCTCGAGCGCCGGGTGCAGCGCGGTGAGCTGCCGGAAGAGCTGCTGGACGGACGTCGCCGAGAGATCGAACTCGGCGACGCCGCCCGTCACCTGCGCGAGGTTGCCGACCAGCACCACTCGCGCCATGCGTGCACGATCAGGCCTTGTTCAGGCCCTTGTCCTTGAGCGCCTTGAGCACCTTGGGCGGCGACATCGGCAGCTCGGTGAAGCGGATGCCGGTGGCGTTCTCCATCGCGTTGGCGATGGCGGCCAGCGGCGGGACGATTGGCGTTTCTCCCACCCCACGCACCCCGTAGGGATGCTTGGGGTTGCCGACCTCCACCAGCACCGTGTCGATCATCGGCACGTCGGAGGCCACCGGCATGCGGTAGTCGAGGAAGCCCGCGTTCTGCAGCTTGCCGTCCTCGCCGTAGATGTACTCCTCGTTCAGCGCCCAGCCGATGCCCTGCACCGCCCCGCCCTGGTACTGCCCCTCGACGTAGGCCGGATGCAGCGCCCGGCCCGCGTCCTGGGCGACGGTGTAGCGCAGGATGGTGGCCCGGCCGGTCTCCGGGTCCACCTCGAGATCCACCAGGTGCGTGCCGAAGCTCGGGCCGGCGCCCTGGGCATTGATGCGGCCCACGCCCCCGATGGGACCGCCGGTCTTGCCGGAGACCTTGGCGAAGTCGGCGATGGTCATCGGCTTGACCTTCTCGGCGAGCGCGCCGAGCGGCCGCACCGCGCCGTCCTTCCACTCGACCTGGTCGGGCTTGGCCTCCCACAGCTTGCACGCCCGCGCGATCAGATCGTTCTTGATCTGCCGGGCCGCCTCCACGATGGCCATCGAGCCCGAGAACGCGGAGCGGCTGCCGCCGGTGAGGAAGTTGAAGGACAGCGAGCCGGTGTCGCCGATGATCGGGCGCACCTTGTCGTAGGGCACGCCCAGCTCGTCGGCGGCCACCGAGGTGAGCGCCGCGCGCAGGCCGCCGATGTCGGGGGTGCCGGCCATCAGCGAGATCGTGCCGTCCTCGTTCACGGTCAGCGACACCGAGGTCTCGCCGCCGATGTTGAACCAGAATCCCGAGGCCACCCCGCGGCCCTGCCACTTCCGCAGCGGAGTGTTCCAGTGCTCGGTCTTCTTGATCGAGTTCAGCGTCTCCTCGAGGCCGATCGGCCCGAACTTGGGCCCGTAGGCGGCCTTGGTGCCCTCGCGGGCCGCGTTCATCATGCGCAGCTCGATGGGATCGAGCTCGAGCTTCTTGGCGATCTCGTCCACCACGCTCTCGACCGCGTACTCGGAGATCGGCGCGCCGGGGGCCCGGTAGGCCGCCACCTTCGGCCGGTTCGAGACCACGTCGTAGCCGATCACGTGCACGTTCTCGATATCGTAGGGCGCGTAGGCGCACATGGTGCCGGGCTGCACCGGCGAGCCCTGGAACGCGCCGGCCTGGTACTTCAGCTCGGCGAACCCGGCCACGAACTTGCCATCGCGGGTTGACCCCATCTTCACGCGCACGGTGGCTCCAGAAGTCGGGCCCGAGGCCTTGAACACTTCTTCGCGCGACATCACCATCTTCACCGCCCGCTTGGCCTTGCGGGACAGGGCGATGGCGAGGGGCTCGAGGTACACCACGGTCTTGCCCCCGAAGCCGCCGCCGATCTCGGTGGCGGTCACCCGCACCTTGCCGATGTCGAGCCCGAGCAGGCGCGCGCAGTGGGCGCGCACGATGAAGTGCCCTTGCGTCGTCGTCCACAGCTCGACCGAGCCGTCCTCGGACGCGCTGGCCAGCGCGGCGTGCGGCTCGATGTAGCCCTGGTGCACCGGAGCGGTCTTGAACTCGCGCTCCACCACGAGGTCGGCCTTCTTGAAGCCGGCCTCGACGTCGCCGACCTTGATCTCGACGCGCTTGGCCACGTTCGAGGGCTTCTCCGGCTTCGGCTCCACTCCCACCGTGAACAGGTCGTCGTGGAGCAGCGGCGCGTCGGGGCGCATGGCGGCGACCACGTCGATGACGTGGGGCAGCACCTCGTACTTCACGTCGATGAGCTTGAGCGCGCGCCGGGCGATGGCCGCGCTGGTCGCGGCCACCGCGGCCACCGCGTGCCCTTCGTACAGCGCCTTCTCGCGGGCCATGACGTTCCGCACCACGTCCTTGTAGTTCATCATCATCTCGCCGGCCGGGATGAACTCGGACGGCTGATCCCCGAAGTCGTCCCGGGTAATGACCGCCTTCACCCCGGGCAGCGCCTCCGCCTTCGAGGTGTCGATCGCGACGATGCGGGCGTGCGGATACGGGCTGCGCAGCACGCGGCCGATGAGCTGGCCGGGCAGGTTGAAGTCGGCCCCGAAGCGGGCGCGGCCCGTCACCTTGTCCACGCCGTCCGGACGGATCTGCCGCGTGCCGACGTAGCTGTGTCCGTTCGCCTGGGAGTGCCCGTTGGTCTCGGCCATGTCCTATCCCTTTCTCATGGCGGCCGCGGTATCCATCACCGCGGTCACGATCTTGTCGTAGCCGGTGCACCGGCACAGGTTGCCGGCCAGCCAGAAGCGCACCTCGTGCTCGCTGGGATCCGGGTTCTTCTCGAGGAGCGCCTTGGACGCGACCAGGACACCCGGGGTGCAGATGCCGCACTGCAGTGCGGCCGCTTCCAGGAACCGCTGCTGCAGCGGATGGAGCGAGTCCCCTTTGGCCATGCCCTCGATCGTCTCGACCTTCCGTCCCGAGATCTCGCAGCCCAGCACCAGGCACGAGCAGACCAGCCGCCCGTCGAGCATCACGCTGCAGGCCCCGCAGTCGCCGGAGGCGCAGCCTTCCTTGCTGCCGGTCAGGTTGAGGGTGTCGCGGAGCACGTCGAGCAGCGTCTCCTCCGTCTCGCAGAGAAACTCCACCGCGTCTCCATTCACCGTCGCTTCGATGTGATGCTTGGCCATCAGTTGCTCCTCGCTCGGTCCAGTGCGATCAGGGCGCTCCGCCGGGCCAGCACGGCCGCCACGTCGATGCGGAACTCGGTGGTGCCTCGCTTGTCGTCGATGGGACGGCACGCGGCCCGCGCCGCGGCCTCGAGCCGATCCTGCGCCGGCTTGTCCAGCCGGCTCCCGATGATGGCCTGCGCCGCCTCGGGCACCAGGAGCACCCGCGCCGCCACCGCGCCCAGGCTCACCCGGGCCGCGCTGATGACGCTGTTGGCGTCGAGGCTCAAGCTTACCCCCGCCCCCACGACCGCGATGTCCATTTCGGTGCGTGGGATGAAGCGCAGATAGGCGTCGCTCGAGCGGGGCGGCCGCGGCGGCAACAGGAAGGAGGCCACGATCTCGCCCTTCTGGAGCGCCAGCTTGCGGGGTCCGAGCATCACGTCCTCGACCGGCAGATCGCGTCGGCCTCCCGGTCCCACGAGCGAGGCGACCGCGCCGGCCGCGATCAGCGCGGGCACGCTGTCGGCGGCCGGCGAGCCGTTGCACAGGTTGCCGCCGAGCGTCGCCCGGCCCTGCACCTGGGTCGAGCCGATCAGGTTGGCGGCCTCGATCACTCCCGGCCAGACCTTCTTGAGCCGCGGATGCTCCTTCAATTCCGCCCCGGTGACCGCGGCCCCGATGCGCCAGCCGCCCTTTTCCTCGGTGACCGCGCGGGTCTCGGGAATCCGCTTGATGTCGACGATCAGGTCGGGATCGACGACGTCGGCGCGCATCTGGACCAGGAGGTCGGTGCCTCCGGCCAGGACCCGCGCCTCGCCCTTCGCTCCGGCGAGGAGGGCAACTGCTCCTTCCAACGACTCCGGTGCCTCGTATCGCATGTGTGGTGTCTGGCTCCTCGGTGTGGTCGAACGGTTCAGTCGAGCATCATACCTTAACGCCGCGACACGGTAGGCCCTGGAATTGCAGCACCGCCTGAAGCGTGGACACGGTGGTCTGCTGCAAGGTCTGTGGCCTGGTCCAGCACCAGGGACCGCTCGCTCCCGGCATGCTCGCGGAATGCGTACGATGCGGGGCACGCCTCGGCGACCACAAGCCGAACAGCCTGTCCCGCACGGCGGCGTTCACCCTGGCCGCGCTGGCTCTGTACGTTCCCGCCAACGTCTTTCCAATCCTGCGCATGGATCTGTACGGCGTGCACTCGGAGAACACGGTCTGGGAGGGCTGCAAGACGCTGTTCCAGCGCGGCGAGGTCCTCGTCGCGATCGTGGTGTTCCTGGCCAGTCTGGTGATCCCGTTCCTCAAACTACTCGGGCTTTTTTTCCTGGTCGTGACCACCCGACTCCGCTCCCGCTGGCGCCGGCCGCTCCGAACCTGGATCTACCGCGCGATCGACCTCGTCGGCCCCTGGGCGATGCTCGATGTGTTCCTGCTGGCGATCCTCGTCTCGCTCGTCAAGCTGGGCGAGCTGGCGACCGTCATTCCCGGCCCGGGACTGTTCGCGTTCAGCGCGGTGGTGGTGTTGACCATCCTGGCCTCGAGCAGCTTCGATCCGAGCCTGATCTGGGCCGAGCCCGACGGCGAGCCGTGACCGATCCGCCGAAGGGTCCGATGCCGGAGGAGCCGCCGCCCGAGCCGATTCCGGCGGACCGCGCCGCCGATCCGTCGCTGCCGCGCGCGACGATGCGCAAGCGCCGCTGGAAGCTGCCGTTCGTCTGGATCGTGCCGCTCGTCGCGGCGATCGTCGCGGGCAGCCTCGTCTACCAGCGCATGCAGGAGCGCGGCCCCACCATCACGATCCGGTTCCGCGACGCGAGCGGCGTGAAACCGGATCAGACCGAGATGCGCTATCGCGGCGTGCCGGTCGGCCAGGTCATCCGCGCCGAGCTGACCTCCGATCAGCAGCACGTGCTGGTGAGCGTGCAGCTGCACCACACCGCCGAGGGGCTCGCCCGCGAGGGCTCCGTCTTCTGGATCGTGCGCCCGGAGATCGGCTTCGGCACCGTGCGTGGGCTCAGCACGGTGCTCACCGGCTCGTACATCCAGTCGATGCCCGGAAAGGGCAAGGCGAAGAAGGACTTCGTCGGGCTGGAGTCCGCCTCCCCGACCATGGGCCAGCCCGGCATGACCGTCACGCTGGCCTCGACCCAGATCGGGTCGGTGCGCGTGGGCTCGCCGATCTTCTATCGCGGCGTCGAAGTCGGCTCGGTGACCGCGCTCGAGCTGAGCCGCGACGCGACCGCCGCGCAGGCGCGCGCGTTCATCTCGCAGCGGTACGCGCGCCTGATTCGCGTCGGCTCGCGCTTCTGGATGGTCGGCGGCGTGGACGTCGACTTCGGCCTGTTCCGCGGCCTGCAGATCAACGTGGACTCGCTCCGGTCGCTGGTGACCGGCGGCATCGCCTTCGCCTCGCCGGACGAGGGCGAGATCGCCCGCGAGGGCACGACCTTCCTCCTGCACGACAAACCACAGAAGGAATGGCTCGACTGGCGACCGAAGATCACGATCCCGGCCGGAGACTGACCCGAAGCGTCGGGCCATCGAGTCATCGGGCCAGGTAGCGCTCGAGCAGGCGCTGGAACTCGGCGGCCACCACCACGCCGCCCATGAGCTCGCCGGTCTCCGGGAAATAGGCGCGGCCCAGCGTGGTGCCGTCCACCAGCCAGAACGTGAGCCAGTATCGGGCCTCGGCGGCGGCGTGCGGGACCGGCCGGCGCGCCGGCGCCCGGGTGATCATGTCCACCAGCGTGCTGACGTCCTCGGTCGACGTGATGCGCGCCGCGGTCGCCTCCGCGCTGGGCTCGCCGCGCCAGACCTCGATCGCCTCCACCCTCCTGGCGATGTCGAAGAGCGCCCCCCCGACCCGGGCCCGCGGATTGCGCCAGGCCTGGTAGAGATAGACGCGGCCGCTGGACACCGCGGCGAGGCGGAACTCGGTGGCGAATCCGCGCACCGCGTACATCCGGGTGCCGGCGGGCAGGAAGGCCGCACCGCCGTCCAGGCCGTACGAGCATCCGCGATTGTCCTCGCCGATGGAGCAGGCGACGGTCGCGAACTCGATCCCGAGGTCGTCCCGCGTCAGCTCTCGACCCGGCTCGTCCGCGAAGCGGATGTAGTCGATGCCGTCGAAGGTGACGAAGTCGAGCAGGCTCGACGTGCTCAGCGATCCCGCGAGCGCCACACCGCCCAGCACCGCCAGCGCGAGGGCCAGCGTGCCAGCGCCGACGCCGGTCCGCGTCCTCAGAGCTGCCAGTCCTGGTACCAGGTGGAGTCGGCGCCGATGCCCTCGCGCGCCACCGCGACCTCGATCAGGTACGGGCGGTTCTCGCGGGTGATCTTGTCCATCCCGCGGCGGAGGGCCGGCTCCAGGTCCTTCACCGTGGTGACCGCCTCGCCGTCCACGCCCTGCGAGCGGGCCAGGCCCACGTAGTCCACCGGCGGCGCGCTGAGCCAGAGGCCGGGGTACTTGCCCTCGCGGATCATCTTGGCGTCGGGCATCTCGCGCGCCCAGTTGTGGCGCACGATCTGGTAGCTCTCGTTGTTGGAGACGATGGTGAGGATCGCGGTGTTGTAGCGCGCCATGGACCAGAAGCCAGAGGCGCTGTAGCCGAGGGCGCCGTCGCCGAGATGCAGGACGACCGGGCGCTCGCGGCCGGCCGCGATCTTGGCCCCGATGGCCGCCCCCACTCCGAAGCCGAGCGAGCCGCCGCCGCTACGCGTCCAGGTCATGCCGCCGTGACCGAACGGCAGGAGCGTCAGGCGCGCGGTCGAGCTCTCGTGCACCATCACCGTGCTCGTCGGCAGCACCGAGGCCAGCTGCGCCTCCAGCACCGCCGGGTGCACCGGGATGTCGTGCTCGTGCTCGCGGGCCAGCTTCTCCTCGCGCTCGATCAGGTTGGCCGCGAAGGCGCGGACCTTGCCGCGCTGGGGCGCCCACGATGATGCCTTGTCGCCGTGCAGCCGCCCCAGCGCCCGGGTGACGCCGCCCAGCGTCTCGCGCAGCTCGCACTGCGCGGCCAGGTCGAGCGGATAGTGCCGGCCCATCAGGAGCGGGTTCGGCCCGATCTGCATCACCACCGGCTCGCTCACGCTGCCGTGCACGCCCTGGCAGCCGACCAGGAAGATCAGGTCCGGCTGCAGTCCAGTGGTCTGGGTGAAGTCCTTCGGCACCGGGTAGTTGCCGCAGAAGAGCGGATGCCGCGTGGGGAAGTTGGGGAAGATCTGCCGGCTCGCGAACACCGGCGCCTCCAGCGCCTCGGCCAGCGCAACCGCCTCCGCCGCCGCGCCGGTGCGCCAGACATCGTCGCCGAACATCAGCACCGGACACCTGGCTTCACCCAGTCGCCTGGCGATCGCCTCGATGGTCGCAGGCCGCGCCGGCCCCGGCCGCTCGATCTCGTAGCGCGCATCCTCGCCGATGGTGGCCTCGAGCCCCTCGGTGTGCAGCAGCTCGGCGCTGATCGAGAGGTACACCGGCCCCGTCGGCGGCGTGGTCGCCTCGCGCAGCGCGCGGATGGTGGCCACGCTGATGGCCTTGGGGTTGGTGTGCACCTGGTAGGCGCAGCGCGCCTCTTTCGTGATCGGGCGCATCGACTCGGCCTGGCTCAGCCCAGGAAACGGCGCGAGCCCGCGATAGTCCTGAAGCTCCGAGGCCCAGTCACCCGCGATCACCAGCAGCGACGAGCCGGCGACCTGGGCATTGAAGAGCTGCCCCGCGAGCTGGTAGGAGCCGCCCATGACGTGCGCGATGACCACGCCCACCTTGCCGCTGACGCGGTGGTAGCCGTCGGCCATCGCGGCCACCAGCCCCTCGTGCTTGCCGACCACCAGGCGATTGTCCCCATCCTCGGCGATGGCGGCGAAGAGCCCGGTCTCCGCCGAGCCCGGGTTGGTGAACAGATACTCGACGCCCGCGTCCTTGAGCGTCTGGAGCAGCAGCATGCCGCCGGTGCCGGTGATGGTCTTGCGCATGGTCTTGGCCCCTGGTGTGCCCCTGATGTCGTTGTCGTCGGCCCGCCGCTACCCGGGCCTCACGGGTCGAAACACTACACCACCCCGTCGACCTCTCGGTCCGGTTTCATGGGTTGCGTTGCGACGGCCCCCGGCGCAGAATCCCCGCGATGCGCGGCGGCGTGACGATGGGACGACGGGGATTCCTGACCCTCACGGCCGGGGTCCTTCTCGCCCCCGCCGGGAAGGTGGCCGGGCAGGCAACCGGGAGGGTTCACCGGATCGGGTTTCTCGGGAACTCGACCGAGGCGCTCGAGGCCAACCTGGTGGGCCCGTTTCGCGAGGGGCTTCGCGAGCAGGGCTACGTCGAGGGTCGCGACCTCATCGTCGAGTATCGCTGGGCCGAGGGGCAGTACGAGCGCTTCCCGGCCCTCGTCCAGGAGCTGATCCACCTCAAGGTGGACGTCATCGTCACCGCCGGGACTCCCGCCGCCCTCGCGGTCAAGCGGGCGACGACCAGGATCCCGGTCGTGATGCTGGCGGTGGGCGACCCCGTCGGGAGCGGACTCGTCGCGAGCCTGGCTCACCCCGGCGGCAACCTCACCGGGCTCGTGGGGATCGCGCCGGATCTCGAGGGCAAGCGGCTCGAGCTGTTGAAGGAGATCGTGCCGCGCCTGTCGGCGGTCGCGTTCCTGACGAACCCGGCGAATCGCCTCCACGTCACGTCCGAGAAACAGGTGCAGGAGGCGGCGCGCGCTCTGCACCTGAGGGTGGAGTTCTTCCCGACGCGGACCGAAGCCGAGTTCGACCGGGCATTCCAGGCGATCGCGGCCTGGCGGCCTGGCGCCCTGGTCATGCTGGCCGATCGGGTGTTCCTGCACAGCCGGGCGCGCATCGTGGAGTTCACCGAGCGATCACGCCTGCCCGCGGTCTACGCCTACTCCGAACTGGTCGAGGCGGGAGGCCTGATGTCCTTCGGCCCCAGCTATCCGGGCATGCACCGACGCGCCGCGTACTACGTGGATCGGATCCTCAAAGGGACGCGGCCGGCCGATCTTCCCATGGAGCAGCCGTCGAAGTTCGAGCTGATCGTGAACCTGAAAACCGCTCGGAGCCTCGGCCTGACGATTCCGGAGACAGTGCTCCTGAGGGCCGATCAAGTCCTCGAGTGACACCCTCTCCTCGAACGAGGAGAGGGTCCGCGAGCCTCGGTGAGGAGCTAGCGTGCGGCCGCCGCGGCCTCCGGCATCTTCTCCACCACCACCGTCGGATGCACCGCCGGCGAGTAGATCTCGAGGATCTCCAGGTCGTCGGTGCACTCGAGCTCGTTGTGCACGATGCCGGCGGGCTGCAGCACGCAGTCGCCCGCGTTGAACGTGCGCTCGCCATGGCCCTCGTAGACGAACTTGATGGTGCCACGGAGCACGTAGAACATCTGGAAGTCGCACTCGTGCTTGTGCAGCCCGGTGGTGTGGAGATCGTGGGTGTCGCCGCCCTGCTTCACGCGAATGATGTGGGCGCGCATCTTGCCGTGGGTGGCGTCGGCGATGCCGAGGTCGCGGTACTCCATGAAGCTGCGGAGGCCGGGCTGGTAGACGGCGTCCTTGGCGAGGCTGGCGCTGAACTTCTGCTTGGGCTCGGTCATGTCGGTTCTCCTCTGGGTGCGGTGCGCGTCAGACGGTGCGCTGCAGGAAGCCGGTGGTGAGCGGCCAGGTGAGATCGGCGTAGTAGGGCTGGAAGCCCGGGTTGTCGGGATGGCGGAAGCCGTGCTGCGCGTCGGAGAAGAAGTGCCACTCCACGAGCTTGCCGTTGGCGAGGAAGCTCTGCCAGAGCGGGCCCTGGATGGCCGGCGTCGCGATGTAGTCCTGGCCCGCCGCGAACACGAGCGCCGCGCACTGGAGCGTCCTGGCCAGGTGGAAGGCGTGACGGGGCCGGTGCCCAGTCTCGGGCTCGTCGCGCACCGAGGGGTAATAGAGCACGATGGCCTTCACCGACGGGTGATCGGCCGCGAACGGGATCAGCAGCCGCCCGCCCATGCAGTGGCCGATGCAGCCGGTGCGCGCGGGATCGGTCCCCATGCGGTCGATGAGGTAGCGCCAGGCCTCGTCCATCTTGCCCAGGAACTCGTCGTCGCCGTGCTTGGCCTGCAGATCCGCGCCCATGCCGATGTGGGTGGTGCCCGCGATGCCGAACATGTTGAAGAGATCGGG